>JAGMCC010000003.1 GCA_023129355.1 Dehalococcoidia bacterium
CCAAAGTCTGGGGGTAATCGATTGCGCGACTACGAACTCGTAGTGATCATCAGCCCATCGGTCGCCGATGAGGAAATTGCCGCTACCATAGAGAAGATAAATCAATTCATCAACGAACGGGGTGGTTCCACCACTGAGGTGAATCAATGGGGTAGAAGGAAGCTTGCTTACCCGATAAGGGATTTTATGGAAGGGAATTATGTACTCACACAGTTCAGAATGGATCCCAAGCTAACTGCCGAGCTTGAAGCAAGCCTGGGACTCTCGGAGGAGATCCTGCGCCACCTGCTAGTCAGGTTGAGTGATTAGGGAAAGGAGTTTGGAGATGGCGAGTTTGAATAAGGTAATGGTTATTGGAAACCTTGGCACCGACCCCGAGATGCGTTTTACCCCCAGCGGTAACCAGGTTACCTCCTTTCGTCTCGCTACCACGCGAACCTACACCACCTCTGAAGGGGAGAGAAAGCAGGAGACGGAGTGGTTTACTGTGGTCACCTGGGGCAAGCTGGCGGAGACCTGCAATCAGTTCCTCACCAAGGGTCGGCGGGCCTACGTTGAGGGAAGGCTGAGAACCCGTAGCTGGGAGGGACAGGACGGCCAGAAGCGCTTCACCTCTGAGATTGTGGCCAACAGGGTGATTTTCCTCGATCGCCCTGGAGCGGCCCCACTTCCTGAGGAGGCTGAGGAACCGGTGGAGGCGGCGGAAGAGATACAGCCGGAGGAGCTCCCCTTCTAAAGGAACTAGGGGGAAATTAAGAAATGCCTGGAAGAAAGCCTGCAAGGTCGTCGAAAGCAAAGGGAAGAGGAAGGCCCGGGGGCAGCGGGGGCAGGAGGTTTATCCCGAAGCGCAAGGTCTGCTCCTTCTGTGTTGCCCATGTGGAAACTATCGATTACAAGGACCCAGCGATGCTCCGTCGCTATATCTCGGATCGGGGAAAGATCGAGCCTCGTCGCCGCACCGGCACCTGTGCCAGGCACCAGCGGGCACTAGCGATGGCGGTAAAGCGGGCACGGCATCTCGCGCTACTCCCCTTTACCCCAGCTCACATTCAACGGGCCGGCAGCATGGGCTCACGAGAATAGACGCTTTCCCCACCTTAAACCTCCCTTCGATAGCTTCCGAAACCCCCGAGAGCGCTTTACTACAAAAAAATGGCTAAAACATTGAAGGCGCCACCAAGGCGGGAGGTCACCAAGCGTCGCATGGCGCGATGGCAGTGGGAGAGGCGCAGGCGACGCATCATTATCGCCGCAGGCACTGCGGTTATTACCCTAGTCCTGGCAATCATCGGCTATGGAGTCTATGCCACAATTATCGCCCCGGCTGGAGAGCAGGTCACCACGGTGGGGGATAGGGTTTTCAGTCGGGCTGACTATGCCGATGCGCTTCGCCTGTGCCAGCTTGGCTTTTGTCCACCTTCGGGTGACGAGCGTGAAAATCCTATCTTGTTCTTGGAGATGAGCGAGCTGATCAGGCTTGGCGCCGCAGAAGCCAACATCAGCGTTACCGATAATGAGGTCACCCAAGCGATCAGGATCTCGATCGAAGAGGAGAGAGGGGAGCCACTTACCGATGAGGAGTTCCAAGAAATCTACCAGCAACTGGATGAAGACACTATAGAGGTTATGGCCACCCAACTGTTACAAATAAAGCTGGGTGAAGATTTCTTGAGCCGGGTTCCCCAATCTGCCGAGCAGGTTCATGTGCAGGCTATCCTGGTAGCCACCGAGGAGGAGGTACAGGTGGTAATGGGGAACCTGTCTGAGGGCGAGGACTTCGCCTCCCTTGCCGAGCAGTATGGTGACGGCGACCTGGGCTGGCTGCCCCGGGGAATAATGAGCCAGGAGTTTGACGAGTTCGCCTTTAACAGCAATATCGGTAACGTGAGCGAGCCCTTTTTTACTAATGATGGCTACTATATAGTCAAGGTCCTGGACAAGGAGGAACGGGCGCTTGATGAGGAGGTACAGAAGCAGCTAGCAACCAGCGAACTTTCTAGCTGGCTTGCGCAGGAGCGGGAGAATAAGGTGGAGCGTAACCCGAAGTACGATCGGGAAAATCCGCAATATATGAAAAATCTGGAAGAACTCTATGAGTGGGCCTTAGACCAAATAAGTTAGCGGAGGAAATGACAATTGGGTAAAAAGGATAGCATCGGGATCGGACTGCTGGGGCTGGGCGTGGTGGGCGGCGGTGTGGCCCGTACGCTATCCAGGCGGGCCGAGACGCTCGATGCCCAGGTAGGTTGCCCGCTACGCCTGAGGAAAATAGCGGAGAAAGACCTCGCCAAGACCCGCGCTTCGAAGATGGACCCCGATCTCTTTACCACCGACCCGGCAGAGGTCGTAGGTGACCCGGAGATCGATATAATAATCGAGGTTCTGGGCGGCGAGCACCCCGCCATGGAATATATTAACGAGGCGCTGGGGCGGGGGAAATATGTAGTCACTTCCAATAAGGAGGTGATGGCAAAGCATTTCCCCGAGTTCCTCTCCCTGGCTAAAGAGAAGGGAGTTGACATCCTCTACGAGGCCAGTGTGGGCGGGGGCATCCCCCTGATCGCCCCCTTCAAGCAGGACCTTTTAGCCAATGAGATCTCGACTATTTATGCCATTATCAATGGCACCACCAACTATATCCTTAGCAGGATGTCCTCCGAGGGGCTCGATTTCTCCTCGGCACTGAAGCAGGCGCAGGAGCTTGGCTACGCCGAAGCCGACCCCACAAACGATATCGAGGGGATAGACGCCGCCTACAAGCTCGTCATACTCGCCGCCCTGGCCTTTCATATCGAGGTGCGCCCGGATGATATCTATCGGGAGGGCATTTCCCGCCTCTCATCCCGCGACTTCCGCTACGCAAAGGAGCTGGGCTACGAGATAAAGCTCCTCGCCATCGCCAAAGAGCAGGATGGTGTTGTTGAGGTGCGTGTCCACCCTGTTTTCCTTCCCCAAGACCTGCTCCTGGCCAAGGTGGATGGCGTCTATAATGCAGTTCAGGTAGAGGGCGACCTGGTGGGGCGAGTGCTGTTCTACGGGCAGGGGGCGGGCCCTTCTCCTACCTCAAGCGCCGTGATCGCCGACGTGATCGATGTCGCACAGCGGGTCAACCGCGGGGTAAAAATCACCCCGACATTGCGGCTTGACCCCACAAAGAGGATCAAGCCCATCTCCGAGATTGAGACCCGCTATTATCTCAGGATGAGCACCGTCGATCGCCCCGGCGTTCTAGCCAAGATCTCCAATGTCATGGGCGACAACCTGATCAGCATCTCATCGGTGATTCAGAAGGAGAGCGATGTCTCCGCAGACGTGGCGGAGATCGTGCTCATGACCTACCCGGCAAAGGAGCAGGCGATGCAACAGGCGATGGGCGAGATCGAGCGCCTCGATGTGGTGCGGGAGATCTCGAACTTCGTCCGCGTGGAAGATTAAAGGAAATTTAAGATGGGTCTTCCCACAGAGCCTTTAAAGGCAATTTTCCCAATATTTGCTGTAAAACAGGGGTCTACTTATTCTTTTCTGGGAACAGGTTTTTTCTTGAAAAAGGATGGCACCTTCCTAACAGCCAAACATGTCTTTGCAGACAATCCTCTTGGCGTAGGAGAGTACTACGAGATTGTGTTTATGTATGAAGGACGCTCAGTTCATAATGTTTCTAATGTGAGGTTTTCTGAAAGTTTCGATATCGCCTTGGGACAAGCAGATATTGAAAAAATTGTTGACAATATCGAACACCTAGAGCTTGCAGAGAAAGACGCTCCGCTTAATGACGACATCCTTACCATTGAATTCAGTGGAACTAGAACCGTAACGACAGAAGCTGGTAGAGAGATCCGGTTACCTCCATCTAATCGTAAGGGATACGTGATTCGCTACTATACAAGTGACTATCCGGAGGTAGTCCCTACCAAAGTATTGGACCTATCATTCCCTGCACTGAAAGGAGCAAGCGGCGCGCCAGTCATAGATGAGAAAGATGGTCGCGTTATTGGCCTGATAGTTGCGAATGTAGAAAGACACTTGCTGCCAGCACAAATTGAAAGAATTGACAATGGGATTAAACCCAAAGAAGAGGTGAGATATTTTCTGCCCACAGGGAAAGCAATAAGCTGGAAACATCTGACCGAATTTGTGCAATTAAAAAGCCCTAGTGGATAAGCAAAAATGAAGCAAGGCGTTTTAGGAAGATACAAAGAATTTCTCCCCGTCACCCCAAGGACTCCGATGATCACACTGGGGGAGGGGGATACGCTTTTATTAAAGTTGGAACTAAATAAACCAGGAGGAGAGGCATGAAACAAATAAAAATAATAGTCGAAAAACACCCAGAGGGGTATGTAGCATACCCTTTGGGGTTAAAGGGCGTAGTGGTTGGAGAAGGTGATACCTATGAGGAAGCGCTTGCGGACGTGAAGTCAGCTATTAAATTTCACATAGAAACCTTTGGAAAAGAGGCTCTTGAAGCGGAAGAGATTATAGAAACCTTTGTTGCAGAAATAGCGGTGTAATGAAGTTTCCAAGAGATGCGCCAAAAGGCGAGGTCATAAAAACTTTTGAAACCCTGGGATTTAAAATAGTAAGGTTGTAAAGTCATATTTCAATGGTTAGAGAAAATCCAGATGGCAGCAAAACGCCTTTAACTATGCCAAATCACGACAGAATAAAAGGTTCCACTTTAAGAACGATTTGCAGACAATCAGGAATATCGAGAGAGGAGTTTCTTAAAGTCTATAAAAGAGTATAAAAATGAAGCAAGGCGTTTTAGAAAGATACCGCGAATTCCTCCCCGTCACCCCAAAGACCCCGATTATCACCCTGGGGGAGGGGGATACTCCGCTGGTGCGCTCGCGTAAGATTGAGAAGGAGCTGGGGTGCGAGCTCTACTTCAAGCTTGAGGGGTGTAATCCCACCGGCTCCTTCAAGGACCGCGGGATGGTGGTTGCCGTGGCCAAGGCGGTGGAGGAAGGGAGCAAGGCTATTATCTGCGCCTCCACCGGTAATACCAGTGCCTCGGCGGCTGCCTTCGGTGCGAGATTCGGGCTGCAGACCATCGTCATCATCCCCGAGGGAAAGATCGCTCAGGGGAAGCTGTCCCAGGCCCTTATCTATGGGGCCAGGATCATCGCCATTGATGGCAACTTCGACCAAGCGCTGCAAATTGTGCTCACCCTGACCCAGAAGCACCCCTTCACCCTGGTCAATTCCCTTAACCCCAATCGCATCGAGGGGCAGAAGACCGCCGCCTTTGAGATCGTAGATGCTTTGGGCGATGCCCCGGACTACCACTTCATCCCGGTGGGCAATGCGGGAAATATCACCGCCTACTGGAAGGGGTATGTGGAGTATCATCAGGCGGGTCGGTCCACCAAAAGGCCAAAGATGATGGGATTTCAGGCCGAGGGGGCTTCCCCTATTGTTCAAGGGAGGGTCTTTGAGCACCCGGAGACGGTGGCCACAGCCATCAGGATCGGAAATCCGGCAAGCTGGAAGCGGGCGGTCGCCGCCAAGGATGAATCGGGTGGTCTCATCGACTCAGTCACCGATGAAGAGATCCTCTCCGCCTATCGCCTGCTCGCTCAGGAGGAGGGCATCTTCGGAGAGCCGGCCTCTGCGGCCTCCGTGGCCGGTCTATTGAAGGTGACGGCACAGGGCATGAGCCTGAAGGACAGAAAAGTGGTCTGCATCATCACCGGCGCCGGCCTGAAGGACCCGGACACGGCGATTGAATGCGCCCAGCCTCCCGCTGAGCTTCCTGCGGAGCTCTCAGCTATCGAGCGAGCGTTGGGACTGGAATGATGCTGGGGAAAAGGGAGGTCTCTATGGCTAAAGTGAGCCAGGCAGGCGCAGGAAAGTACTCTCACCACTACCCCAGGGTGGCTGCTATAGTTACCGTTCATGCCGGGGGAAAGGACAACTGCATGACCGCAGCATGGCACTCCTCCATCTCGGTTAATCCTCCCCTGTTTGGGGTTTCCATCGCCCCGAAAAGGTTTACCTTAGAGCTGATCCTGGAGGCTAAGGAGTTTGGGGTGAACTTCATGCCCATTGAGAAGGCGGAGCTCGTTGCCTCTGTAGGCGGCATCTCAGGAAGGGAGGGGGACAAGTTCCAGCGGTGGGGGATCGAAAAGGAGAAGCCGCTGAAGACGTCGGTGCCCATCTTGAAGGATGCCTACGCCTGTTACGAGTGCCGGCTGGTGGATCATAAAACCTATGGCGACCATGTGTGGGTTGTTGGCGAGATACTAGCTTCCCACTTTGAGAGGGAGCTATTTACCGGGGAGCAGGCGCTCAATTTGGAGCGCGTTTCACCCGCCCTTTACCTTGGGGCGGAGCTTTATACAATTCCGGCAAAGGATACCATCCGACACCTAGACCGCAAGGTCTACGGTAAACGCTGAAAGGAGGGCCATTGGTCGACGAGCGCAAGATTGAGAAAGCAGTGCTCTCCATAATCGAAGCGATCGGTGAAGATCCAACGAGGGAGGGCATGGTGGGGACCCCCAGGCGCATCGCCGAGATGTATGCCGAGCTTTTCATGGGTATCGGCGTTGACCCCAGGGAGGAGCTTACCGTCGGCTTTGAGGAGGGACACCACGAGATGGTGATTATCAAGGACATTCCCTTCTACTCCCTATGTGAGCATCACCTTCTCCCCTTCTATGGAATTGCCCACATTGGCTATATCCCCAAGGGGCGCGTTGTCGGTGCCTCGAAGCTGGCCCGCGTTGTTGAGATTCTATCGAAACGACCCCAGATTCAGGAGAGGCTGACCACCCAGATCGCGGAGACGATCATGGAAGCCCTCGAGCCCAATGGGGTGGCGGTGGTCATTCAGGCAGAGCACATGTGCATGACCCTGCGTGGGGTGAAAAAGCCGGGGTCAAACATCGTCACATCAGCAAACAGGGGGCTGTTCCGCACTAATGCAGCTACCCGCGCCGAGTTTCTCTCCCTAGTACAGGGGCGTTAGTTTCGTTCTCCAGCCATTATTTGCTTCCGAAACGGGGAATCGTTAGCTTTTAAATGCGTGGTTGCTAGATCGCTTCTGCAACCTGACCAGCTTATAGATGCTTGCGCAGGGGGATTTCCTTGATGAAGAAGTTTGCTATTAAAGCCACAGCGATCACGCTAAGAGCAACTAGGAAGACCTCAGTCAGAGCCGAATTCAGAGCCTCGCGCAGCGTTGATAGTAACTGCTCAAAAAGCTCAGCGCCCTGAGACCCCAGGCTTTCGAAAAAGCTTCTCAGTTGATCCTGTGCCTCCGGGCTGACCAGCGCCTGGGGGTTATCAATAATGGAGGATAATTGTTCAGAGGGGACAACGGCCGATACTTCGGGCGGGAGACCTCCCTTGAACTCGGTTGCGAAGCGGTTGATCATTACAGAACCTACCACAGCCAACCCTAAAGCGCCGCCTATAGAGCGGAAGAAAGCGTTCGTAGAGGTGGCTATTCCCATAACGGAATAAGGCACTGCGTTCTGAACCGCGATGACGTACATGGGCATAGTAATGCCCAAGCCGAAGCCCATCACAACTATGTTCATTATGGCCATCGCATAGCTGGTTTCAACCGTCATCCTGGAGAGTAGAAACAAGCCCAGAGCCATGATTATAATGCCGGCCGTGCCCTGGAGCCGATAGTGCCCTCCTGCGCGCGAAAGCACCTGGCCGGAGATTACACTGCCCACCACTAAACCCAGCATCATAGGCGTCAGAAAACTGCCGCTGGCTGTGGCGGATGTCCCCAGCACCCCCTGGAAGTAAAGCGGGATAAAGATAATACCGGTGAACATGCCAAAGCCCAAGATGAAGGTGACTATCGACGACACGCTCACTATCCGGTTGCTGAATATCCACAGGGGCAGGATGGGTTCTTTAGCCCGGCTTTCGATTATTAGGAAGAGCAGCAACATTGCCAGTGAGAAATCGAACATGAAAAGGATGGGGAAGGAGAGCCAATCGTAATCAACACCGGCCCAGGTCAGGGCCAGCATAAATGGGACCACGGTAAGTATCAAGGTTATTATTCCGGCATAATCAACCCTGTGTTTCCGAATGCCAGGTCGCAGCTGAGGGAAGAAGAATATAAACAGGAGCATGATAAGTATACCGAAAGGGATGTTGATGTAAAAGACCCAGTTCCAGGAGAGGTTGTCGGTTATGTAGCCGCCGAGAGTCGGCCCGATGACGGCTGATAAGCCAAACACGCCGGACAGTAATCCCACATATTTCCCGCGTTCGGCTGGCGAGAAAAGGTCGCCGATGGTGATAAAGGATAGCCCCATTATGGCCCCGGCGCCTATGCCCTGAAGTGCCCTGAAAGTGATGAGCTGCAACATCGTCTGGCTGGTGCCGCAGAGGACAGAGCCCACTATGAAAACCGCTATCCCACCGGTGAGGAACCACTTGCGGCCGTACATATCGCTCAGCTTGCCGGCAATCAGTAAAGTAACGGTGGAGGCGATGATGTAAGCTGTTACCACCCAGGTGTACTGGGCGAACCCGCCAAGGTCGGTGATGATCCGCGGCAAGGCAGTGCCCACAACCGTCTGGTCCAGCGAGGCGAAGAACAGGGCCAGCATAACGCCTGCCACGGTGAGAACCACCTGCCGTTTTGGCAGTTCACGATGGCCGGTCTTTTTGCCCTTTAAATCGGTATCCATTAAGTTATTCTTGGACGCGGAAGGACCTTATCGCCAGGGTGCCCATGATGATGCCAAATAGGGCGACCACCGCTATATCGAGGACAATGGGCATGCGATAACCGAAGAGCTCTATCCCGAACATGGCTGACTCCTGTGACCCCAGGACCACCTGGCGCAGGGAGTCAATACCGTAGGATACGGGGTTGAACTTGACCGCGGTGCCCAGCCACGCAGGCAGGAACTGGGTGGGAAACATTGCCGGGGAAAGAAAGAACAGGGGAAAAAGAACCATCTGCACTACAACCTGGAAGGCCTCCATACTCTTTATCCGGGAGGCGATGAATAGCCCCATCGAAGTAAGGGATAAGGAGAAGACAAACATCAGCGCTATTAGCAGGAAAGCTTCGCCCACCGTCATGCTCACGTGGGCGAAGGGGATGAAAACGAGCATAAAGATGCCCTGAATGGTGGCGATTGTGGCGCCCCCCAGGGCCTTGCCTATAGCTACGGAGGTGCGGCTGATGGGGGCGACCAGCACCTCCTTGAGAAAGCCGAACTCCCGGTCCCAGACCACAGAAACCCCGGTCATAATAGAGGTGAAGAGCACCACCATGCCGATGATGCCGGGGTACATGAACTGGATGTAATCGAAGTCCCCATCTCCGGCCCTGCCCATCACGCTGGAAGCGATACCTGTGCCGAAAATGACCAGGAAGAGGAAGGGCATAATAAAGCTGCTGATAAGCCTGGCCCGATCCCGCCAGAAGCGAAGCAGGTCTCGATACCAGACAATATATACGCCCCTCAGGTTATTCAATGGAATCTAGTGCCCCCACCCCTTGCCTGGCGCATCGCCCACTGCTTCTTCATTACCGCCGCTCCACCCTCTTCCTCGCGGATCTCCCGCCCGGTGAGCTTCATAAACACGTCATCTAGTGTGGGGCGACGCACGCTGATACTATAGAGCCCGCTTTTGAAGTTGTTTACCAGAGTGGGGATAAACTCCTCTCCGTTTTGCACCTCGAAAAAGATCCCTTCGCTACCGCGCTGTGCCTCGATGTTATAGTGGTGCCGAATCTCCTCCACCGCCGCCTCGGCGTTTTCCGCCTTCAGAGTGACTATGTCGCCGCCAACCATCCGCTTCAGGGCATCGGGGGTATCCAGAGCGATGATCTTGCCGTGGTCGATAATAGCGATGCGGTCAGCGACCGTGGCCTCATCCATGTAATGTGTGGTGAGGAAGATGGTGATGTTCTCCCGCTTCCGCAGCTCAATGATATAATTCCAGATATGGAAGCGGGTCTGGGGATCGAGTCCCAGAGTGGGCTCGTCGAGGAAGAGCACCTTGGGGTAGTGCAGGAGGCCGCGGCCGATCTCCAGTCGGCGCCTCATGCCCCCAGAGAAGTGCTGCACTACATCCTTGCGCCGGTCCCAGAGGTCCAACATCTTTAGAACCTCCTCGATGCGCTCCCGGCTCACCGACCGCGGGATGTTATAGACTCCGGCATGGAACTCGAGGTTCTGTAAGGCGCTGAGCTTGATATCGAGGCTGGGGTCCTGAAACACCAGGCCGAGCGATCTCCTGACCTCGTTTTGCTGACGTACCACATCGAACCCGTTGAGGCTCGCCCTTCCCGCAGTGGGTCTCATCAGGGTGCAAAGGATGTTAATGGTGGTAGTCTTCCCCGCTCCATTGGGACCGAGGAAACCGAAGATCTCCCCCTCCACCACCTTAAAACTGACATCATCCACCGCAATCAGGTCACCGAATTTCTTTACCAGATGCTCCACCTCTATAATTTCTCGCATCTTTCGCACTCTAGGAATATTAACTGATGTATTTTACCAGTTATGCCGGGCTTGTTAAAGAGAGTGTACTCGTTCAGGACATTTGTGACACGTCACCGCTAGTCAATGGTTACTGTCCTTGCGACCCCGATTTATCGGGGGAAGCAATCTCAGGAGTGGTGGGTGGGCAGGCATGTGACGGTGAGATTGCTTCGCTCCGCTCGCAATGACGGCGGACTGTCACCCATCTATCCGAACGAGATCAATAATGTACTCGTTCACATGATTAGCGCACAGCACTTCTATGCCACCCCGATCTATAGGGGGAGGGTGTAAAGAGTACCAGAGATTACTGGCTTGGTTTACTTAATGCAAAATTCTTTGGTCGCCTTGCCCATGAGGGAATAACAGATAGCCACGGTCTCAGAATGACCGGGGAGTGCTACTCGTCAGCTGCGATTTTTTGCGGGATACGCTTGTGATGTGTCACCGCTCTATCTGAACGTGACCGGAAAAGCCTATAGGTCTAAAAACTAGGCTAGATAGAGCTTCCTCATAAACCCAATAAACCTTATGGGTAGGGGCTCTATGAGGCGGAGAATACCAAAGGCGGCAAGGCTGGCAAGGATGCCGATGGCCACCCCTGCTAGTATATCCAGGGGGTAGTGCACCCCGATATAAACCCGGGCGAAGCAAACGAGGACAGCCATTAGGAACATTGCGGCTGCCAATCTTCCCCTCTTTGTGAGCGAGACGCCGGTGGCAAACGCGAAGGAAACCGCTGCCGACTCACTGGGGAAGGATGGGTCGATTCGCTTATAGGTGAGAAGATTGACCAGATCCGGATAGGCATCGTAGGGGCGAAGCCGATCGGGGCCATACACCATAAGCAAATGGATGATTATGGCAGCCAAGCCCACTGCGGCAACAGCACAGAGAACCGCCCTCTGGTTAATCTCCCTCCGTGCAGCGCTGCGGAAGCTGAACCAAAGACCCAGCAGGATAAGAGCCATAATGGCGACTATGAAGTAATCATCTCCGAGAAGCTCCATCAGCCAATCCAGGGTGGGCACCTTCAGGGCTAATCCATTTATCCAGAAGAAAAGCGTTTCATCCGCCGAGATGATCGCATCCACGACTATTCTTTCCCTTTTCCGTTGCGAAGGATGCGGGTAATCGCTTGAAAGAAGGTCATCTCTCTAAGAGCCTCAAGCCCCTTTGGGTCTTCCTCATTCACTCCATCAGTGGATCTGGGAGAGATTCTGAATTTCACAATTGAGGAGATCGCGATGGTGGTCAGAATGGCGCACCCAACAGCGAGCAGGAAAAAACCCACGCTTTCGCCGTCCCCCAGGATGAGCCCGATATCGGGGGGCATGGGGTTGGACCAGCCGTAGCGGAGAATATCACTTGCGGTAACAGCATAGCCAACATCAGGGTGAGGATTGCCCACAATGTAGAACCACGAAAATCCCCCTACGATGGCCAAAGAGCCGAAGATGTATCCCCAAGTTGTCCTGCTGAAGAAGGATAACCCCCTCAGTTTCGAATATGAGGCTGCTATCTGCAATACCCCCAGAGAAGCGAGAAAGATGAAGAGGAAATACTCCAAGCCAATCTTCAGCACTATAGGTCCCTATTTATGCCTTAACCAGCTTATAGGCAGGGGTGCACCAATCGAGGTATTTCTTGCTTTTGCCCAGGATCACATCGAAGTAAAGAGCCTGAAGCTTTTTGGTGATACCGCCCACTTCGCCGCGTCCTACCTTGCGGTGGTCGATCTCAATGACCGGGGTAACATGGGCGGCGGTGCCGGTAAGGAAGCATTCATCAGCGGTGTAAAGCTCGCTCTGGTCGATAGACCGCTCGATGCTCTCGATGCCCAGCTCATTTTTCGCCAGGGTAATCACCGTATCTCGGGTGATCCCGATGAGGATATTATCGGAGCTTGGCGGCGTAACCAGCTGGCCATCGATTATCAGGAAGATATTCTCCCCGCTCCCCTCGGAGACGTGACCATCATGGGTAAGCAGGATAGCCTCATCGAAGCCCTTCTCCACGGCCTCGGTCTTTGCCAGAGCGCTGTTCACATAAAGCCCGTTGATCTTGGCTCTCGTGGGGATCATGCTGCTGTCGATGCGCCGCCAGGAGCAGACGCAGCATTTTGCCCCCTTGGTGATATCGAGGTAAGGGCCGAATGGTATGGCGAAGAGCAGGAAGCTGGCCTCCAGGTTGTGAAGCCTCACCCCCACCTCTTCAGAGCTCTTGTAGGCCAGGGGGCGAATATAGGTATCCTCGCGATAGCCGCACCGCTGGACCAGCTCTATGGTGAGCGCGAAGAGCTCATCCATGGTGTGGGGGATTTCGATCTGGAGCACGCGGCAACTCTCGAGCAGCCTTTGGTAGTGTTCAGCGAGGCGAAAGATGTACATCTGCCCCTGCTCCTCGTTCCAGTTACCCCGAATCCCCTCAAAGCAGGCGGTGCCGTAGTTGAAGGCGTGGGTCATGATCCCGATCCTGGCCTCGGAGAGAGGGACGAACTTTCCATCGAAAAAAGCATAAGGCGGCATATAACTCTCCTTTTATCAAAGGTCGTGGGAATTATAAACCAGCACAGCTTTCAAAGACAAGCCCTGTGTGAGGTGGTGCAAGACGCACAAAAACAGGCGAAAACCACTGTATATTGCGTTTAGCTGCTTGACAAGGCCTACATATTGTGGTATATTACTTTAATTGAATAAGTTCCTCAGAAAGCGAGGTGATGCTTTCCGATTAAGCAGTAACATAGAAATAAGCTAATCATATATGTCTGCACCCCGCTGTTTGGGGTGCTTTCTTTATCTAAATAAATATGAAACCCCCGGTCGCCCCCGAGGGTTTCATATAGATAGCTGTCTCAAGGACAGCCACTTAAGGGTATTGCGCACTCTATCATGAAATTGTGCGCGATGTAAAGTGTCCGCTGTCAGTCGGTGGTCGATCACCTCTTGGGATGGTAATAAAAATAAGGAGGTCGCAAGAAATGGCTTACTACACTTGCTACTATTGCGGGCATTTTGGAAACGATGTTACTCGTGTGAACGAGCATCCGTATCCTCAACGCAGCGGCGGTGTGACAACCGTCGATGCTTGTCATTTGTGCAATAGCCAAAAAGGTGGTAAGACCGCTCATCAGTTTGCAAGGTGGCTCTCCGAGCACCCGGAGCAGATGAGGCCTGGCGTGCCTTATCCCGACTCTGATAGGCGGCGTTTCGTGAGGCGTATGCTAAATCGCGTTTAGCATCTCTGGGGGGCATGGGGCGATATTAGCCTCATGCCCCCCACTAATGTTACTGCCGAGCCTAATCAGAAAGGCTTGACAGGGCGCTATTCGGTGGAGTATAGGTGGTTTTGCCGATTGGGACGAAAGGAGAGGACTATGTCAGAGAATAACCAGGCTGGCAGTACTGTAGAAAACTTCGACGACATCTGGAAACAAGTACAGTCAGCTATCACTGAGAGTATAAGACAATGCTTTCCTAACAACAGAGAAATTGTAGATAATCTCAAAGGAATGCTCGAAATAGTCAAAACAATGCGTTTAGTAGAAGATCGAGAGTCGATACAACTTGGACTCGATTTTTTAACTGTGGCTGAAAGCGATATCGCTAGTTGTAACGTGTTACATTCAAAGAAGTTGTACCCTCAATCTACCTACCACCTTCAACAAGCTGTGGAAAAGGCGACTAAAGGGTATGTTCTGGGATTCGGTTTAATGAAAAAAGACGAAATAATTCATCATAGAACACCAGATCTGTTCCTCCGTGCGTTGTTTGATAAAACCGGCATTCGACTCTGGGCTAGTCAACTGCCTGACCAAAGTTTAAAAACGATAATAGACGATTACGCTTCATCTATTTCAAAAGAAAAGAGGAAAGAAATCGCTCAAACAAGCTACAATAGTATACTTAGCTTTCTTTCTCTTGCGGAGGAATATCAGAGAATGAGTAAACGACTTACTAGCGACCTCACCAGACAAATCAGGCTTATCCTTAAAAAAGAGGATGGGGTTAACATACCAGGGCTTCAAGTCTTGTCAGCAATAATTACGCTTTTCATCCTTGCGCCAATTTCATTTCCACATGAAGCATTTACCAGATATCCCGCTATAAATCCTGATACGGAAATGTCACCCTCTGATTATGTAGCTAGCCTTGGAATAGTTAAAGCCACCCCGAAAATTACGAAACACCTAATACCACAAATTAAAAACTTAAAGAGCGTGTTATCGGAAAGCAGTACATGACCAGGCTTGACAGAGCCCTATTCGGGGGTGTATACCGATTGACATAGAAGGAGGTTTAAGATGAGAATCTGTTTAGTCGGTGTCGGCCAGTCGGTGCCCGGTTTCGAGGATATCTGGTTCGGCATAATAGAAAAGGGCTACAAGAAGGTGCTGCGACCGGACACTGAAGTGGTGCAAAGGGGACTAAAGGTTGGGCTTGGTAATCCCTTAGATTACACCAATAATTATTACACTCACCTGAACCTGGGGAGTCTCGTGGAGGCATTTATAGAGGCGGAGAAGGAGGGGTTCGATGCCGCGGTAGTAGGCTGTTTTGATGACTGGGGGATCAAGGAAGCAAGTGCCGTTGTGGATATACCGCTCATTGGACCCGGCCTATCGAGTATGCTCTTTGCCTGCCAGTTAGGCCGCAAATTTGCCGTGATCGTGGCCAACATGCCAGGAATCGTTCCTCATATTGAAGAGCAAATCAGGGCATGTGGTTTGCAGGATCGGCTGATACCCAATGGCGTGGTCAATGATACACATGCCTTTGAGGATACCTGGACCAAGAGCTTCGCCGACCCGCAGTTTGCCGCCAATGGCGTTATCGAAAAGTCGAGGGAATTGGTGTCTCAGGGTGCTGATGTAATAGTAGTTGGCTGCTGTGGTATAGGCCCATTTTGCAGCGCTGCTGGCTTACATAAAATCGAAGTGGATGGCAGAAATATACCTATCCTGGACGCTCAGATGATAGCCGTAAAGACCGCTGAGATGGCTGTCGATATCAAGAAAGGGACAGGCCTGCCGTTTACCAGTCTGCCGCGGCCGGCAGCAGAGGATGTGAAAAGGGTAAGGGATATATTTGGATTGCCCACTTAGCCTGAGGTAAAACTTGGTAATCTTGCCCGAGTAATATAGTGACATAATACTAGCTCAGTTGACATACGGGCGTCTTCTCGTCAATGCATGATAATAGTCAGGCTCAGCGAGATGCCAGGAGAAGACAGGAGCTACTTCACCGCGGAGCGGGGCGCCATTACCCAATAACTGCTTTGTGAATTCCTTCTGTCCGCAGCAAACTCCAAAGCGATTGAGCCTGACGATGTCTGCCCATAAAGACCAACAGCGGCAACTGCATTGAGAACCTTGACGGGGCGCTATTCGGTGGGGTATAGGTGGTTTTGCCGACTGTCACAATAACAATGTAGATGGAGGTAAATAAACGTGCTCAAAGAGTTTAGTATTGAGGGCAAGGTTGCCATCGTTACTGGTGCAGCTCGGGGCATTGGCAAAGGGATTGCGGTAACTTTGGCTGAAGCCGGTGCCGATATTGTCGCTGTGGACCGAGCCACGGAGGAAAACGAGCAAACCGCAAGCGAGGTTCAAGCTCTGGGGCGGCGATGCCTCGCTATCACCACCGATGTCACCAAAGAAGACCAGGTGCAACGGATGGTCAGCGAGGCCATATCGAAATTGGGGAAAATCGACATCCTGGTTAATAATGCTGGCAAAGGCGCCAGGCGGGTGGTAGTACCCCTGGCTGAGCATAATATCCGCCAGATAACTGACGAGGACTGGTATGATGTGCTGGACCTCAACGTGAGGGCTATCCTGTTATGCGCCAGGGCTGTAGGCCCCCATATGATCGAGCGACGAAAGGGGAAGATCATTATCATTACCTCCGCTGCCGCTATAAGCGCATTTGACCATAATAGCCTGTATTGTGTGAGCAAAGCGGCAGCGGCTAGATTTACACAGACTCTGGCCCAGGAATGGGCCCCGTATAATATTAATGTCAATGCCATCGGCCCTACCTGGACGCTAACCGAAGGAGCCAAAATGATGCTGGAGAAGAGTGAAGAATACAGGCAAAAAGAGATGGCCCGTATCCCAATGGGGAGAGCTGCCACCCCGAGGGAGATAGGTCTTCTTGCTGTTTACCTCGCTTCTGATGCCTCCGATTTCGTTACCGGGCAGAATATCTATATAGATGGGGGGCTGACCGCCGCGGGCTGATTTCTGCGCCCGTTTCCAGGGGTTGACCGGCAGCGAAAGCTGGATTGTGAATTCCGGGATAAAAGCGGCGTAAAGTAGGGAATGATTCCGGTACAGGCTGTCTGTGCAGCTACTATAGCGACTTTTTTGAAGCTGTTCCTTCCATTTGCGTGATAATGTAACTATTAGCCAGATCGGTAGCTAACTATAGCGACGGTGTATGCCCATAAAAACCAGCAGCGGCAACTGCGTTGAGAGTCTTGGGGTTTACGGAGCGCCCTTCGCCTGAATAGTTTTTGGTTTAAGGGGGAGAAGACATGAAGAGGATGGCCAGTTATAAAGTACTCATCGCTTTTTCACTCATTGTGCTTATCATCATCGGGGGCGTCTTCCTTTTTCAACAGCAGCCCTGGTCAAATGAGCCCCTGGAGATCACGCTCACCACGCCCACTTCTTCCGTACCGGCGGATAAGGAGGTCTATGTGGGCGGCGCAGTGGTGAGTCCCGGGTGGTACCCCCTTGAACCGGGCGATGGCATTGAGGATGTCCTTTCCATGGCTGGCGGGGGCACCGGCGATGCCGACCCTGCCAGGGTTAAACTCTATATATGCGAAAAATTCGATGACGGGGAGAGTGCGGCACCGCAGTTGGTCAGCATCAACCGCGCTGAGGCCTGGCTCCTCGATGCCCTGCCCGGAATCGGCCCGGCGCTGGCGCAAAACATCATCCAATACCGCGAGGATAATGGCCCCTTTGTGATGATTGAGGAGTTGTTGCTGGTATCTGGCATCGGTGAGGCAAAATACGATGGACTGAAGGGTTTAATCACAGCGGAATAGCAGCGATAGCACGAAAAGAAAATAATGGCGCTGGTTTATCTTAGTTTAGCCCTTGTCGTCGGCATATATTTCGGCTCCCATTTCCCACTGACACTTGCTATCGCTTTACCCACCATAGCTGCAGCCCTCCTTATCGCTCTCCTCTGGCGAAAAAATAGGCCCGTCCTATTGGGCGGGATCTGTATAGCTCTCTTCCTCTGCGGCGCCCTCAGATACGGTGCAGTCCCCACCGGCGATGCGCTCCAGTCTTATATTGGCAAAGGAACCGTGGCGATCACCGGGGTGGTAGTTGAGGAGCCCGAGCCCAGAGATTCATCGACCAAGCTCATCCTCTCGGCGAGGAAGATAAATGGGGAAAAGGTCTCGGGTACTCTCCTGGTGCGCACCACCAGGTATCCCGTTTATGAATACGGTGATTTAGTCGAAGTAACCGGGGAGCTGGAGGAGCCGCCTGAGGATCTCGATGGTTTCGACTACCGTGCCTACCTCGCCCGCCAGGGCATCTACTCCACAATGTATTACCCCGATATCGAGCGCGAGGGGAGCGGGCAGGGGCCACAGCCCTTTCAGGCTATCTACTCCTTCAGGCACCGAATGGGGGAGGCGCTGGGAGCCTCGCTTTCCGAGCCTCAAGGTTCGCTGGCTCAGGGCATCCTCCTAGGGCTGCGCCACAATATACCGCCATCCTTATATGAGAACTTCCGGGACTCAGGGACGGCCCACCTCCTCGCCATCTCCGGGCTTCACATGGCCATTGTCGGCGGCATCCTGCTCAGCGTTACGCTATGGCTCTTCGGCAGGCGGAGGCCGACCTATTTCCTGGTAACCCTTAGCGCCCTCTGGCTCTATGCCCTGCTCGCCGGGATGTCGCCATCGGTGATGCGAGCGGCCATCATGGTCAGCCTCTTTATCTTCGCCGCCTACGTAGGCCGGCAGCGGAGCGGGATCACTGCCATCGCCTTCGCCGCAGCGATAATGGTGACGATCGATCCCCAGATCCTGTGGCAGGTGAGCTTTCAACTGAGCTTCACCGCAGTGCTCGGCCTCATCCTTCTGACCCCAACATTTCAGCAGTGGGGGAGGAGGACCAGAGCGCCAACTATCGTGGTCGATAGCTTCGCGTATAGCCTGGGGGCCATCCTGGCCACCCTACCCCTCGTGGCCTACTACTTTGGGTATGTATCCCTGGTCGGCCTCCCCGCCACCTTCCTCACTGTGCTTGCACTGCCCGCCATCATCGTGCTCTCGGCACTGGTTGGTCTTATCGGGCTCCTCTCCGTGCCTGTCGCCCAGGTCATCGGGTGGGTCGATTGGCTCTTCCTCAAGTACATGGCTACGGTGGTGAAGGGCTTTGCCGCCTTGCCCTGGTCCTCCATGGAGATCGGTGGGATGGATGCTTACTGGGTCTGGCTCTACTATGGCGTACTCGGTGGCACGATCTGGCTGGGCACGAGAAGGAAGCGGCTTTCTTCGAGCATTTTGAGCATTTTGGGCGTAAAAGGCGGCTTTGGGAGGACTCGAGGCGGTTTGCCCTCGCTATCTCGAAGGGTAGTTGCAAAATTTGCTTTCGCTCTGCTCCTTATCATTGCCATCCTGATCTGGACTGCCGCAGCGGTCGCCCCGGGAAATGGCAAGCTCAGCATTAGCTTTCTGGATGTGGGGCAGGGCGATGCCGCCCTCATCACCACCCCCTCCGGCCAGCATATCCTCGTTGATGGCGGGCCCAGCCCGGAAAAGGTCGCCTATGAGCTTGGGGAAGCGCTGCCATTTTGGGAGCGCACGATCGACCTGGTGGTGCTCACTCACGCCCATGATGACCATGTCAGCGGGCTGGTGGAGGTGCTTCGCCGCTACGAAGTCGAGCAGGTGCTGTATCCAGAAGGCATCGACTATACCTCCAATGCATACTCCGAGTGGCTCAGCGTGATCGAGGAGAAGGGGATCGCGCGCGTACGAGCTCAGGCAGGGCAGAGGATCGACCTCGGTGGCGGGGCAACCCTTGAGGTACTCAACCCGCCGGCGGAATTTCTCGATGGCACCGAGTCTGATATCGATAACAATGGTGTGGTGCTGCGCCTGGAGATGGGGGAGGTCAGCTTCCTGCTCACCGCTGACCTTTATGGGGATGGAGAGCTTTATCTGGTCTGTGAGCGTGTGGAGCTTAGGAGCACCGTGCTTCAGGTGAGCCATCACGGCTCAAGCACTTCTACCTCGGCAAGCTTTCTTGATGCCGTTAACCCACAGGTGGCGGTGATCTCCGTGGGCGCGAACAACCGCTTCGGCCTCCCCAGCGATGAGGTCATGGCCCGGCTCACCCAGAGCCTGGGGCAGGACAGGGTCTACCTCACCTCGGAGCAGGGCACCATCACCTTCACCACCGATGGGGAGAGGCTATGGGTGGCTACGGTGAGGGAGGGGAGCGCGAAACAGGTGGAGACGGAGCTATAATCCATTCGAAGCTTCTTATCTCCGCCTCCAGCTCCACCTTCTTACGCTTCCTCCTCAACGCCACCACTACAGGGTCATCACTCCCTGAGTTCCACCACACATGGCTCTGTCCTGACATGGATGGCCGCGTGGTCAACGCTTGTAAGGGGCCCGTATCGAGAAACGCCATCCTCTACCTGCCAGTGATCTCCCCATTATATCACTGCTTTTCCGAGAT
Source organism: Dehalococcoidia bacterium (assembly GCA_023129355.1). GTDB lineage: Bacteria > Chloroflexota > Dehalococcoidia > E44-bin15 > E44-bin15 > E29-bin15. Next base: position 20,203 of record JAGMCC010000003.1, read on the forward strand.
TCCTTTCCATCTCAACCTCATTCAGCGACAGGTAGCTCCAAGAACGCCTAAGTCAAACGCCGCCATCAACCTATTTGCCAAGCGCCCTCTTGACCAACCCTTTCACCTTGTCGATCCACCTTGTCACGAAAATCACCTCCCTCCTTTTCAGAATTGTCTAATCATCCTCTTTACCGCCTTCTAAAAAACCGAAAGAAACGGAAGAATTTTCCAAAAAATTTAGCTCATGCGCGGTAAAGAGCCTTCATTACATCCTGCGCATATCTGCGAAGGGCCTCTAATTTATCCGGGTCCAGTTCCTCAAGCGACATCTCATACCTCTTGACATACTCATAAAGACGATCAAGGGCTCGTCCAGACGCTGTGTCTATCTGCACCATGCCGGCAGCCAGACCAGCAGCCAGGCTCATTCCCAGCTTGGTAGGAGGTGCTCCCAGAAGCCTGGCTAATGGACTTTGCGGCCCAAGGCTGTGTTTCACTTCCCCCAGGCTTAGGAGAAGCGCTGTAATGACCTCAGCACATACGGCCAGCGGCGACCGCGCTTCCAGAATCATGTTAATCACATCGCGCAGCACAGCCTTACGAGCAGAGGCTTTCCCATGTCGCAGTCTATCTAGCACCTGCGCTTTGATCTGCTCCCACTCTCCCCTGTACTCTGCCGCCTCAGCAACTGACTGGGAAAAGATCTCCTCTGCCATTGCCGTTGGCCAGAAACGAACGTGAGACCGGCCGGGGCTTGGGCTCTCTTTGGGCAAGACATACTCCGATATGACAAGCCCTTTTCGCTCCAGAAGACGCAGCATGTCATAGGCGCTTGACTTCGCCAACCCCAGTCTCCGAGCCACCTCCGTATAATGCATAGGCTGGCGCGCTTCTCGATATAGGTCAAGAAGCCTGCCGAGAAATGACTTCTGCCTGAAAGTAAGCTTCATAGACTTCTCTCCTAGACCGTCTGTAGTCCGAATATTTCGTAATAAACGGAAGTATCAATAATATAATAACAACTTTTCTGCTGTTTGTCAAGGGTAGTACCAGGTGAAACGACGCAGCAAACGCTGGTTATGAAGCTAAGTAGAACACGATGAAACCCGATTGGGTTGAATAAAAAGCCGGATTGCTACCTAACTATAGCTCGGTCTATCCAAATATTCTCATCTACACCTCTAATCCTTCCTGCCCGATGGTTATAGTTCCCACCGAGGTGGGCTTTCTAATGGATGAGTAAGATTGGCCCTAGAAGTCTCTGAGTGGAGATGAGGAAATAAGGGGAGGGTTGACAGAACGTCCTTCTTGGGTGTATAGGTAATTTCATCAACTGGCAAGAAAGGAGAAACATGGCAGAGAGCGTCTACAAGATTATCACGCTGGTGGGGACCAGCCCCGACTCGTGGGAGAAGGCTGCCGCGGCCGCGGTGTCGATGGCCTCAAAGACCCTTCGGGACCTCCGCATCGCCGAGATCGACGAGCTTGACATGCAGCTCGAGAACGGCAAGATTATCAACTACCGCGCCAAGGTGAGGCTCTCCTTCAAGTACCAGGGAGGCGACTAAGCTCTAGCCGGGGCAGGCGAACCCGCAGAGCAGGGCACTCTCACCACCGATGCGCAATGCTATGGGTAGGTAGTTTTGCCGATTGGCACCTGCCCATGTATAAGAAGGAGAGGGTACCATCACAGTACCCTCTCCTTTGGTGTTACTCTTCTTAACCGCGATTCTGGGGCCTGACTTTGGCGTAGCACTCGCTGCAGTACACCGGTCGATCCTGTCGGGGCTGGAAAGGTACCTGCGTGTCTTTGCCACAATCGGCACATACAGCGGGATACATTTCCCTCTGCCGCTGATCGCCATAGCCATCCCTGTAGCGCTGTTGTTTCCTGGCCGCTCGGCATTCAGGACAACGCTTGGGCTCATTGGTGAAGCCCCTGTCAGCGAATAGAGCCTGCTCGTCTGCGCTAAAAGTGAAACTTGTGCCGCAATCCTGACACTCGAGGGTCTTGTCTACATAGTCCATGGACAACCTCCTTTCTTAATTACTTGGTCGCAGCTTGGTCATCCATGGCCTAGGGAATTCGCGAGGAATCACACAGGTTGGGAAATACAAACTTTAAACCAGATAATATAGCATACCACATAATTGAGAGTGATGTCAAGTTGCAAGTGTGCGGTGTCCAGGACATACTATACACAACACGCTAACCAGCCCAACCATAATCAGTACCTAACTCAGCTAAAACTTCCAGGATAACTCCCTCAGCCTGCCCTCACCTTGTTGAACCCTATAACGCAAGAGCCCCAACAGATGGGCTGAAGCCCACAGCTACTCGTAGACCTTTTCCTCCGCCTCCCCTGCGTCCAGGGCATCGGCCTCCACATCCCGGCTCTCATCACCCCGGGACAGGAGGTCACGGTAGTACTCGTGCTGGATGATGAGGTTCATCACCTCGTTGGTGCCTGTCCAGATCATTGCCAGCCTGGTGTCGCGCAGCATGCGCTCGATGGGATACACACTGGTGTATCCGATGCCGCCCATGATCTGCATGGC
>JAGMCC010000030.1 GCA_023129355.1 Dehalococcoidia bacterium
TCGCCGGGGTTAGCCTCAGCGCTACCTACAATAGTATAGTGTTCCTCACTGCCGTCCTGAAGTTGCACCCTCACCTCGTTCCCCACCTCAACGAACTCTATATTAACATCCTCGTGATGGATGATTGTGGCATTCTTGATGATCCTCTCAATTTCGAGGATCCTCCCCTCAACGAAGCCCTGCTCGTTTTTGGCCTCCTCATACTCCGGTGAGGTCACGGAGCTGCGCAATTCCTTAGCCTGCTGGATTTTTTCCGCCACCTCATGGCGGCGCACCGTACGCAGATGCTCCAACTCCTCCTCCAGCTTTGCCAGACCCTCCGGGGTGAGGAAAATCTCTTTCTCAGACATCCTAACCCTCCTTCCACCGCTACTAAAAAAGACTGAAGGTCGGCGACCCTCAGTCATATAATTCTATATTTTTACATATTATACAGGCTATCGACCTATTTGTAAAGCCCTTTCTGGGCATCAGGCACAACGACCTTGAGGATAGCGCCTTTGTCATCTACGTCGTCATCGATACCCCCGCTTCGCGAGGCAGTCTGGAGACAGGGGATATCATCCTAGAGATGGGAGACTAACTTATCGATGATAAAAAACCCCCTGCTCAATGTGCTGATGAAGTTCGAACCTGGTGAAAAGGTCATCCCCACCATCTCCAAGGGAGGCGAGGAAATGGCGCTTGAACTCACCTGGCGCAGCGACCACAAAGCCTGAGGTGCCCCTTGACGGGAACGGTATTCTTCATAGTATAATAATCGTTGGAGAGAGAAAGGGATAGAATTCGGCTGTAATTGGGAATGCGCATTATAACAGGTAAGGCGAAGGGGCAAGATATTAAGTCGCCAAAGGGTGTTTCCCTCCGTCCCACCTCCGACTTAACTAGAGGAGCGCTCTTCTCTATACTGGAATCGATGGCCACTGACTGGTCTTCCGTGCTAGACCTCTATGCAGGCACTGGGTCCATGGGTATCGAGGCGCTGAGCCGCGGTGCGGGGTGGGCTGATTTCGTGGAGCAAAATCCCAGGTGCTGCGCTACTATCAAGGAGAACCTGGCGCGTGCCGGACTGGCAGCGCAAGCCCATGTATACTGCCTGAGCGCAATTAAGGCCATTTCCTCCCTCGAGAGGAAGTATGGTATTGTACTAATGGGGCCACCATATCGAGAACGCGCCGTTATTAAGACCCTGGAGCAATTAGCGATTTCCTGCTTGGTCGGGGAGGGTTCCACCATCGTAGTGGAGCACTCTTACCGTCTCCCGCTGAGTTCAGCCTACGGCAATTTCCAGCTCGCCAAGGAACGGCGGCACGGCGATACCTGTATCTCAGTATATCAATAGGAGGATTTATCTTGACCATTGCCATTTACCCAGGAAGCTTCGACCCGGTAACCATGGGACATGTTGATATTGCGGAGCGAGCAGCGGCCCTTTTCGAGCATCTGATCGTGGCAGTCTACGATGAACCACCAAAGCCTCTGCTGTTCACCGCCGATGAAAGGGTGGCTCTGATGAAAAAGGCGCTGGCTCACATTCCCAACGTTCGGGTGGAATGCTACAATGGGCTTACTGTAGAGTTCGCCCGAAAGACGAAGGCCAAGGTTCTAGTGCGTGGCCTGCGAATGAGCTCAGACTTCGAAAGGGAATTCGAGATGGCCCTCATGAACAAGAAGCTCGCTCCAGAAGTGGAACTGGTCTGCTTCATGACCAAGCTGGAGTTCCAATTCATTAGCTCAAGCCTGCTTAAGGAGGCCACCAAGCTGGGGGGCTACATCGATGATCTGGTTCCGGAGCACGTGGCCACTGCCTTAAGAGAGAAACTTCGCTGAGGAGGTGATCAGCCAAGAAGTATAGAGCGATCTCAAGCTGTCTATTAAGGAGGTATGAAAGGTGGCTTATAAGATTACCGATGAGTGCATCAGTTGCGGCGCCTGCGAGGCAGAATGCAAAAACGAGGCGATTAGTGAGGGCGAGACGATCTATGTAGTCGATCCGGAAAAGTGCACCGAGTGTGTCGGCATCGCCGAAGATTCGCGCTGTGCTGAGGTATGCCCGATCGACGATTGCTGCATCGCTGACCCGGCGCATAAAGAAACCAAGGAGCAACTCCTGGAGAAGTGGCGTAAGCTTCACCCAGGGGAGGAACCTGCCCCCGGCACTTATTAACGCTACGCTAGTATTTCCGGCGCCCCATAACCAGGGTCTGAAAGCCGATTAGAGAATTCAACCACGGATTCTCAAAATGGTAGAGGTTTGTCTTTTTAAGAAGGGCAAGCGCTCGCATCCCTATCCCCTTCAGCATTGGGGAGGAGGCCTGACCCAAGAAAAAAGCCTGGAACATATAGAACTGGCATCCGAAGGCAAAGCCATCCCTCACTACCAGGGTCAGACCTGCCCTCGCCATCAACCGGGAAAGCTCGAAGGTGGAGAGGCTAGCCTCGGGAGAGAAGAGAAACCTCGGGCCCAATAAAAGCTTTGTCAGAGAATGAAAAAAGGCGAATTTGTTGGGCACAGAGACGATTACCAATCCCCCCGGTCGGCAAACCCGAGCGTGCTCCCTAACCATCTCTGCAGAGCGACCGATGGGGAAGTGCTCGATCACCCCCTCTGAGTAAACTACGTCGAAGCTCCCGTCCTTAAAGGGGAGGGAGAAGCCATCACCCTTCATCGCCTCCACCTTTACCCCCTGTCGCCGAGAGAAGAAGGATAGCGAGGGGAAGGCGTCATCGGCCACATCCACGCCCACACATTTACAGTTCCGCTCCCTGGCGATTCGGGTGAGGATTCTGCCGCTGCCGAAGCCCACCTCCAGAACCAGCGACTCCTTCGGGATGTATTTGCAGAAGGTCTTGTAAGCATAGGGGAAATGCCAGGTGTCATCTAAAAGCCATTCCGGAATATAAAGCCAACTGGGCTTTTCTGACATTGTGCCCCTTTACATGTGAGGTGAATCAGCGCCGCCACCCTCCTCCCCAGACCCATTAGAGCGAAAAAAGGTCGCCCTACTGGAAGAATTCGCGCACCGCATCGAACTCCTGGGGAAGCAGGACAAGCACCGCGGGGAACCAGTCAAGGAGCAATCTCGCGATGCCTGAGCCCTGAATGAAATCTAAGCCCAACCCGTACTTAACAGATGCCGCCAGCGCCGCGCCACAGAACAGGCCGCCCAATACCAGCCCGAAGAAGGCCCCACCAAGGCGATCGACCCATCCCAGGAGTACCAACCTGATAAATCTCCTCAGCACAACGGCCAGGATAACCGACACGATAAGAACAGCGACGACGATGATGGCGTAGCCCGCCCATCCGGCGTATTTAGGGTTATCGATGGGCAGCCATCCGCCCACTGCGCCGCAGTAATGCCCAGCAAGGACAATGCCAATTATGAGCCCGGCGAGGGGGAGGACCATGCTTATGACTCCCCGTCGTAAGCCCATGAATGTCGTCAGCACTAAGACGACTATCAGGACAATATCGAACCAGTTCATGGGCTTGCCCCTGAGTTTATCGAAGCTGTCATAAGCACCTCATCCCTCAAATCTCGCCGCTTCATTCTAACATATCCGGAAGTACCGAGACAAAATATTTTCGGGTCTGATCCCATTCAGAATGACAGGGAAAACGGACTAGCAGTAATGTGTTACTTATGTACTGGACGGGTACGGGGTCTTGCTAAGCGGGGAGAAGCCTGATATAATATTAATTGCAAATGCTTCTCATTTGCAATAAGCTCTGAGAGGGATAGGATCATGGTAGAAATGCAGGAGTTAAGCGGGCAACGGGTCACCAGTCAACGAAGGTTGCTTTTCGACCTGTTACGCCATTCGGAAGGTCACCTTGATGCCGATGAGCTATATCGCCTGGCCAAGGAGCGGGAACCGCGCATCAGCCTCTCCACGGTCTATCGCGCCCTCAGCCTGTTCAAGGAGCTGGGGCTGGTGGAGGAGCGCCATTTCGCCGATGAGCATCACCATTATGAGGTCAAGAGGAAAAGGGAGCATCACCATTTGGTCTGCCTGGGCTGCGGCAAAGTGGTCGAGTTCCAGTCCCCCTTGACCAAGCGGATAAAGGAGCACATGAGCCGGCAAAGCGGCTTCGAGATCCTGAACGCTTCGGTTTCTCTGGAGGGCTACTGTGAGCGGTGCCGCCAGGAGAGGGGTTGATTTATAAATGAGAAGCATTAGGAAAGGACTCACTCTTTGAAAGGGGCCCTATGAAAGATAAGAGGCAAATAACGGTGCCCCAGATGCAGCCCGGCCAGTCGGGGAGGGTGATTCAGATTTTGGGCGGTCATAGCCTGGTCAATCGCCTCAATTCCCTGGGCATAATACCAGGCAAGCGAATAACTAAGGTAAGCGCGATGTTTATGCGGGGCCCGGTGACACTTCAGGTAGGAAGAGCCCAGGTTGCCATTGGCTTCGGGATGGCGGGTAGGATCATGGTTGAGGTGGACTAGTGCGCATCCTGCTGATGGGCAATCCTAATGTAGGCAAGAGCGTCTTCTTCTCCCGAATCACCGGGGTAAAGGTGATCGCCTCCAACTACCCGGGCACCACTGTGGGGTTTACCAAGGGTTCCATGAAGCTGGGTAGTGAGGAGGTTGAGGTTATAGATGTCCCCGGCACCTACACCCTTGAGCCCACCTCCAAGGCGGAGGAGGTGGCTTCCCAGATGCTCCAGGATGGCGACCTGGTGATCGATATCGTTGATGCCACCAATCTAGAGCGCAATCTCTACTTGACCCAGGAGCTACTGGAGAGGCAAATCCCCGTTATCGTGGCGTTGAATATATGGGATGAGACCAAACACAAGGGGATAAGCATCGACGTCGCCAAACTGGAGGAGCGCCTGGGGGTGCCGGTTCTCCCCACGGTGGCGGTAACCGGGCAGGGGATAAAAGAACTGGTGGATCGTATCCCCGAAGCCATCCCTCCCACACTGCCCCAGCGCACCCGCGATGAGCGGTGGGCCGCCATCGGCGAGATTATCGAGTATGTCCAGACCATAACCCATCACCATCATACCTGGCTTGAGCGCCTGCAGGATGCTTCGGTAAAGCCCATGACCGGCCTTCCCATCGCCGCTGTAGTGCTCGCCGCCTCCTTCTTTGTGATTCGCTTTATCGGCGAAGGCCTCATCGGCTATGTTATGGAGCCCCTTTTCGAAAAATTGTGGGCGCCTCTAATGATGAAACTGAGCGTGGCCCTGGGCTCGAGCGGTTTCTGGCACGATATGCTTATCGGCAATTTGTTCGACGGGGAGATAGACTTCTTTCAGTCCATGGGGGTCCTGACCACCGGCCTCTTTATCCCGCTCGGCGCCGTATTGCCCTACATCCTTTCCTTTTACCTGATATTGGGACTACTAGAGGATGTGGGCTATCTACCACGGCTGGCGGTGCTGCTCGACAACCTCATGCACCGCATGGGCCTTCACGGCTACGCCATCATCCCCACCATGCTGGGACTGGGGTGCGCTGTGCCGGCAATCATGGCCACCCGCATCCTGGAGAGCAGGCGGGAGCGGTTCATCGCCGCCACGCTGATCTCCATCGCCATCCCCTGTGCTGCCTCCCAGGCGATGATCATCGGCCTGGTGGGGGCAGAGGGAATGCAGTATGTCGCGATGGTCTACGGAACCCTGTTTGTGGTCTGGCTCGTCCTGGGCCTCATCCTCAACCGGGCGGTTAGGGGATTCAGCCCCGAGCTCCTCATCGAGATCCCCCCTTACCGTCGGCCCTCCTGGAGAGCGGTGCTGACAAAGCTGTGGATGCGGGTCTACGGCTTCCTCAGGGAGGCCCTGCCCATAATTCTACTGGCGATCTTTGCTATCGGCATCCTCTACAACTTAGGGGTTTTTGATGCTATCGCCAACTTCACCGCCCCGGTGGTGAGCGGGCTTTTCGGGCTGCCCAAGGAGGGGGTAGTAGCCATCGTGGTCGGTTTTTTGCGCAAGGACGTGGCTATCGGGCTGCTGTCCCCGCTGTCACTGAGCGCCGCGCAACTGGTGGTCGGCACCGTGGTTCTGACCATGTTCCTCCCCTGCATTGCGGCCTTTGTAGTCCTCGCCAGGGAGCTTGGCATTAAGGGCCTGCTGATGGCAATCGGAATAATGCTCGCCGCCACAGTAATTGTGGGCGGGCTATTAAACCTGATTTTATAAATGGGCTGGCATATAATTCCCCCCGAAAGAGTCAATTTTAAATAAGATGCAGCTTGTTTTCTGGAAGATGAAAAGCGAAAGATGATGTGTAGTGTGGAAGGCTTGTTGTCACTGGCACTACACTATTTAGTAAGGACTTGGGTATATTGCCTAAGTCCTTCTTATCAATATCCTAGTAACTAGCGCATAACTAACATGTGGTAGCATAGGGGTCTACCAAGTAGCAGGTTTGGAGAATTTCCCTTGTGAATCGGTAAGTTCTCCTGGAAATTGGCAATTAGCAATAACTTTTATATTGATCATTCTCATGTAGGAGCTTGCCGCTCTTTCCAATTCCTTGTTCACCTTACCGCTCTCACGCCTGTTAGAATTAGGATTGATTACCCCAACAGTTTTTCCGAACTTAGCAGTCACCATTTGTATTGGGAGTGCAAGGTCAGAATCGTTGGAAATGACTACTGCTTCATCGAAGTCGTTATCGAAACAATCCATTAGCAGGTATGTTGCTAAATTGACATCTGATCTCTTCTCTATCGCCCTCAATACTTGTACTGATTGGGGCGGCTTCGCTTTGTTTAGGTATGCCAAAGGAAATTGAGGAAGTAAAGCTGGCCAGAATGCAAAGCGCCCTTCATGAATCGTAAGATTTGAAATAGTCCTTAGAGCGCGAAGGTAAATATCTTGCCTATCTGGAGCTTGCATGTCATGAGGTAACGCATCCACACGGGCGGTAAAATATCTAATCTTATTAATTTTAGCTTTGGGAAGTAAAGTTGTGCACAGAGCCGCAAGATCTAGCCATTTGTACGGCGTTCCCTTAACCGCACGGTGATAGAGATTCATTCCATCGATATAGACATTAGTACTCAAAATTACCTACTATAAAATGCTAAAGCCACCCCGTAGGATGGCTTTGCTCCCAGCCACCAGAAGCGACTGGGGTGGTCTATATTTATTTATATCATGAGTGCCCATATTTGTCAAGCCCTTACAACCAATGTTAATGTAGAATATGGCGTTTAGCCAAGCGGATTATTGGGGGGCTACCCAAGAATGAGGAGCTCCCTCTGTTATTACCCACAGCATTGACAGGCAAAGTACTACGGAGTATGCTCAGACAACACGCGAGTAAGAACGAGACAAGGGTTTCCAAGTTGCTGAAAAGAGGCGTTATATTTCTTGTGATTCTCCTAGCGCTGGTGGCGCTCTTCTTTGCCTTTTTCCCGCGTTCTGAAGAGGTTAAGTCTGGCTCCCTTGACGAGCTGGTTGAACTGACGGTAAAGGGCTCTGTAGAGTTGGCAGACGGTACTGTAGAAGGCAACATTGACCGGATAGTGCAAGAGGGGGATACGCTTACCGCAATGGAAGGGGACACCCAGATATTTAAGTCCAGTTTTGTGGGAAGCACCGCGGAGCTTTACGATTATCTGGTGGCACGTGAAGTAGATATGAGCAAGGTGGCGCTCAATCCGCAACCCCCGAGCGGTTTTAATTGGGGCAATTTGCTATTAACCCTGCTGCCTTTGATACTCTTTGTCGTTGTGCTCTGGTTCATTTTCAGGCGAATCAAGCGTACCAACCCCATTCAAGAAAAGATAGAAACGATAAAGAAACTTGCTGAATTGAAAGAGGCTGGTATAATTACCGAAGAGGAGTTTGAAGCTAAGAAATCCGCGCTATTAGACCAACTCTAAAACTAAGGGAAGCTCTAGATATCCTGGTTCTTGACGCTTTTAGCGTGGGACTAAATGAAGGCTTTGCCAGGCGGCTCTGGGAAGGAGGTAACCAATGAAAATCACAAGAATTGCCCTATTATTGTTCCTTGGCATTTTGCTAGTATCTGGATTCGCCTGTGGGGGAAACGGAGAGCTGGCACCAACACCTACGCATACAGCGACTCCAACACATACGCCCACACCTACACCGACGCCAACACCAATATTTCAGCTGAGTCCCCTAACAATTTCTCCGGCGGAAGCTGTCTCTGGGCAGATGGTGAGCATAAGTACCACTCTTAGCAATGCCGGCGGAGCTGGCACCTACCCAGCGGAACTTGAAATCAATGGAGCAGTGGTGGATGCCAAAGATGTGACTGTGCCAAGTGGCGGCAGTACGATAGTGACATTTTATGTGACCAGGGATGAGCCGGGAACCTATAACGTGCAGTTGGGTGATAGGAGAGGCAGTTTCACGGTAGCGCATCCGCCGTTGAACGTGATGTTGGACCACGTTGGCGTGAAATACGACCATAACCTAGACGGCCCAGGAGATATTTACCTGCTAGTATTAATAGATGATGGTGAAAATGAAGTGACATACTCTATACCACTGGAAGGACAGCCTGGCATGGAAATATCAGACTATAATACAGAGCGAGTAGATAGAAGTGTGTTCACTACAGGCAGCGTTGGAGATTACTTCAAGATTGCCGTTTTAGCGTATCACCATATAGAGCCAGGATTTCAAGGATGGTGGATAATTGGAACTTTAGCAGATTACTTCTTTGGCTTGGGAGGTCTCGGTACCTTACTAGGTCAAACTATAGATAGTATTAACGCCCAGGCTCCTGAATACGAGTATGTCGGCTCCTACCAAGGGTTATGGAGTGACTATGATTCATGGGGGATAGGCGAGCATAACTGTGTTGGTGAAGACGACCTCCGATTATGGTTCCGAGTATGGTCTGATTCGCCTCAACAAACGGTATCTCACCCTGCGATGGGACTTCCAAATGTGGTTATACAAAATACAGACATACCTCCAGAATGGCCGGTTAGCTATTGGAACGGGCTTTGGTGGACAAATAGCCGTACAAATACTATAACGTTAAGGAATTGGGAATCTCATCCAGTTGACGTAAGGGTAGAGACGGTCAGTTCGTTCTACCCTGATGATGTATACACCTGGTCTGTTACTGTGCCTGCATATGGAACTGAGGAAATAAAATACAAGATTGTTTATCACCCAGAAGGGGTTAGGACAATAACCGTTAATCTGTTTTTTAGAAACGATGAACTAGACTCTTGGTCGCAGGAAGTCCTTGTCACACCCTAGATAATCCTTAGCCAAACTAAGCGGATTTTTGGAGAACAGAGCGGGGAGAGCTAACTTGGAGGTGCAATATTAATTACTGCCCAAACTGTGGAAAGCAGATTGAGGGGGATGCATCATATTGCTCCCACTGCGGACAGAAACTCGTGAAACAAGAGACAGAACAGGTAGAAGTAGCGAGTTCCCGCGGGAAAAATAAGAAGCAGACGAAACTGACAATACATGACCTGGATGCAAAAGAGCTTCTCATCTTAAGGCAAGAGGTCAATCGACGAAAAAAGAGTGTTGCAGCGACTTGGATTTTGTGGATTTTTCTGGATATATTTGGGGCGCATAGGTTCTATCTAGGGGACTATGGCAGAGCCATTGGCATGCTTCTCACCCTCGGGGGCCTGGGTATTTGGGCTTTAGTGGATGCTTTCTTCATACCATCGGCATTAAGGCGTAAAGAAGATGAGGTACGGGAAGAAGTGCTTTTAGAAATAGCTGCGAGGAGGTGAGTTATGTGGATAATTGGTCGTATTATGCTAGTCATCTTGATGGTAATCGGTGTTCTTTTGTTTGCGGCAGGTGTAGCCAACCTTGTGGGCGCTGATAGTTGGGTAGACCAAAT
>JAGMCC010000031.1 GCA_023129355.1 Dehalococcoidia bacterium
AGTGATCTCCTTAATAAACTCAGGCCCAATTATTTTATTGATCATCTAGGACCGGCGATAAGAAAGGTAAAGCTTTTGAGAATAATGTCGGGGGCCCAGCATTACGAACATGCCGGGCGCATTGAAGGCACGATCTCAGTTGACGGTGAGATCCATACTTTTAGTGGCTTTGGACAGCGGGATCACTCCTGGGGTGTGCGTGATATGTGCGTACCTACTAACTGGCGATGGTTTTCAGGCCAGTTTAAAGATGAACTCTGTTTCAACGCCATTAAGGTTGAGGTGCTGGCATTTCGCGCTTCAGGCGGCTATGTCTATCACCAGGGGAAGGCCGAAGCGCTCAAAAGCTGGTCATTTAAAGCCGACCTCGATGGCTCTGGGCTGCGGGCTAAAAATGTCTCGCTCTCCATATTTGCCTGTTCGGGGAAACGGTTTGATGTTACCGGGGAAATCCTCGAGAATATTCCGGTTAGAGTGAATACCGGTGGATGTATCAGTATAGTCAATGAAGCCCGTACCCGATTTTCCTGGAATCATAGTACTGGCTACGGAATTTCAGAGTTCATGGAGCAAATCTCCTCATGATTATCGATCTCACTGATGAAAGGGCCCTAGACAGTTCATTGACCGGAGGAAAGGGAAGCGAACTCGCTATGCTAATTGCCAGGAATTTTCCGGTGCCTCCGGGTTTGGTGATCACCACGCAAGCATTCACTGCGTTTCTGGAAGAGACTGGTGTGGCGGAGGAGCTAAACGCATTTCTTAATGAATCCGCGGAAACCAGTACTGACGTTTTAACGCGGCTCTCTCAATCCATTCAAGATCGCATCCGCGGTTCTCGTCTGCCAAAGGCCACCGCAAACGAACTTAAGAAACGAATGATCGAATTTCAACGTGAGTTCATGACTGATGTGCTATGGGCTGTGCGTTCCTCCGCTACAGCGGAGGATCTGTCAGGAGCCAGTTTCGCCGGACAATATGATACGTTCCTGGGGCTAGCGGGATTCGATGAAGTAGTCGATGCGGTTATTAAATGCTGGGCTTCGTTCTTTAATATCCATTCACTACAATACCGGAGCGACCGTAATATCACTGACTTTCGGGGTGCCGTGATCGTGCAGCGCCTGATACCCTCGGATGCCGCAGGCGTTTGTTTCACCCAAGACCCAGTGACCAGCGATACGGAAAATGTAGTGATTACCTCCAATTTCGGTCTGGGTGAATCGGTCGTGAGTGGGCGGGTCACACCGGACATCTTTGTGGTCCACAAGAAAAGCCGTGAGGTGACTTATCGCGAAGTGGCAAACAAAGAAATGAAAGTTCTACCGGCGCCAGGTGGCACTAAGGAAGTGGCGATTGATGAGTCGTTCCGGCAGCAGGCCAGCCTCACCGATGACCAAGCTATCGCTGTAGCCAGGCTGGCAACCGAGATAGAAGAGATTGAAAACCGCCCTGTTGACATAGAGTGGGCTGTGTTCGATGGAAATGTCTATATACTACAGTCGCGCCCCATAACTACGCTTCCGAGCGTTACGCAATCGAGCGCAAGTGCGCCGCCAGATGGTTGGGTTCCTGAGTTAAACACGCCGATAGATCCCCGTTATCCTCTCTACACAAATGGCAACATAAGCGAGATTTTACCCGGCTGCATTACCCCGCTGTCGTGGAGCTATATCGGCCCCACCATCGAGCATGCTTTTCGCTCCCAAGGGATTGCTTTGGGTGTAATGGTGGAATCGGGTCCTGAATACCAGGTGCTGGGGTTCTTTTATCACCGGCCGTATATATGTGTTTCTTTCATGGAGGCAGCCGCAGCCCGCACTCCTGGCATATCTCCGGATACAATACATGAAGAATTCATCGGTCCACCGGATACAAGGACACCGCCAGTGCGGCTTAGCGATTTACGGCCGGATAGATGGCCTGCGACTATTAGGGTAGTGCTGACTTTTGTACGCAAGACAAGGTCACTAGCTGTGAATACACAAAAATGTGAGGAGATTATAAACCGTCAGCGGAAGGAGTCAACACCGGAGGAACTGAAGAGCTGGCCTGACGACCGCCTGATGGAAGAGGTCCGATTTTCCAAAGCAATGATGCGGGTTTCCGATGTGCACATCTGGGCGTCAACCTTTTCGGTCATCTACTTTGATCTACTCAGGAAGCTAGCTAAAAGGTGGCTCGACGACGATGATGGTTCATTGGCCGCTCAGATGGTTACGAGTATCGGCACCCTGCCTAGCGCTGACCCTGCTTTCGGCCTATACAGTCTCACCAGGATGGTGCTGTCGAGTCCAGAAGTCAGTGAGCGCTTTGCATCAATTAGCGACAATCAGAGTCTACTTAAAACGCTCAATGCCGATGAGAGCGCAAATGACTTTCTTAGGGAGCTAGAGAAGTTCTTGGCTGTCTATGGACACCGCGCGGTTTGTGAGGCGGAATTGCGAAATCCCTGCTGGCGAGAAGACCCAGCGCAGGTTATTGGGCTTATACGTAACTATTTACAACCCGGCGTGACGCCACCTGAAGAAGTGCGTATCAGGCAGGACCGAATACGCGGCGAAGCAACCAAGCGGGTGGATAAGTTGTCGCTACCCAAGCGGGTCATTGTAAGGCGTACACGCGGGGCGGCGCGTCGCAACATCGAGTTTCGCGAGAGGCTTAAAGACTTGATCGTACTTCGATCGGACCGGTTCAGACGAATCTATGCCGAGGTCCGCACTCGGCTCTTGGACCGGGGCTGGCTTTGTGATCCCGACGACCTCTTTTTTCTCATATGGAAGGAAGTAAGAGACCTACTCGCTGGCGAGCTGAGCCCAGAGGTGGCGAAGGAAATCATTACCCGACGGCGCCAGGACTTCGAATGGTGCCAAATGGTGCATGTACCCAAGATTATTAATGGCAAGGCGATACTCGTGAAGCCAGATGAGTTCCCCTCTGAACAGCAGTTGAAGGGTATGGGCGTCAGTCCGGGCAAGGTTGAAGGTCGCGCGCGGGTGATACTCGACCCGCGCCTAGAGTCATATATTGAATCAGGAGAGATCCTGGTTGCCCCGGTTACCGACGCCGGGTGGACTCCATTGTTCATAAATGCCGGTGGTTTGATCATCGATATAGGCGGTTTGCTGTCGCACGGATCCATTGTTGCTCGAGAATATGGTCTGCCGGCAGTGGTTGGCGTGGCCGACGCAACCAAACGTATTAAGACGGGGGATCGTATCTATCTGGATGGAAGTTCCGGAGTCGTTGTTAAATTGGATTAGACAATTATGTCGGCGATCTCCCCAGAGTGTACATACCTTATTTCAGTAGCCTGCCCGGCCCAGCGTGATCCCGTTCAAATAGGTAGCCGCTAAAAAGGGGAGTCCCTGACCCCGATAGGTCGGGGGACACTTCGGCCTATATCGTCCGATAAGTCGGACTCTCGCAAAGCGGAGGGGTTCCTCAGAATCAAACTTGCCTATTTACATAGACACCACCGATAATGAAAAGGCTTTTTCCGCTGCCGACTCTGTCGATGGTTGACAACACGCCAAACGTGGGAATTGACGTATCCAACGCGGTTCGTGGTGAGCCCTTCGGCTAACTCAGGACAGGCTTGTCGAACCATGAACGGCCCTTCGACATGCTCAGGGCAAACGGACTAGACTCCATTTTCGTGTCAATGACATATGGTTATGTTAATCCTCATTCAGGATGATACATGGTTTCGACACTTGTACTGAACGAGTGCAGACCATTGACAGAGGTCATCCATAGTGCTAGCATGCTGATGCTAATTTCCATCTGTTATCCATCAGTCAACTGACACACATTGTAGATGGCAAATAGCAGCAACTTATTGAATTTACAACCAATGTCATGCTGGGCCTATATACAGGTTACCTTAATTATTCTCACGCTGCGATCAAATAGCGCTTACTGTAGGGAAGGCTCCTAATTGAGCAACAAGAGGGGAGCGCGTGCTGAATATCGTCGTTACTGTAAAGCAGGTTCTTGATCCTGAGGCTCCACCTTCTATTTTCAAGATCGATCCTGAGGCGAAACGGGTTATTCCCACTGCCGGTGTTCCTCCGGTGCTAAACCCCTATGATGAGAATGCACTGGAGGCTGCTCTCAGGATCAAAGATGTTAACCAGAGTAGGATAACCGCAATAAGCATGGGAGCGAAGCTGGCCAAGGCTGTGCTGAGGAAGTGTCTCGCTGCTGGCGCCGATGAGCTAGTTATTATAGAGGACGAGGCTTTTAACAACTTAGACGGGAACGCTACAGCATATATACTAGCTACAGCTATCACTAAGATGGGTAAATATGACCTTATCCTTACCGGGAGGCAAGCAGCGGACACCGACGCTGGCCAGGTAGGCTCTGGCATCGCCGAGATTCTAGGCGTCCCCTCTATTACCATAGCCCAAAAATTGGAAGTTGACAATGGCAAGCTGAGGGTGGAACGGGTTGTATCTGATGGCTACCAGATAGTCGAAGCCCCGCTTCCGGCCCTGGTTACGGTGAGCCATGAACTGGGTCAGCTACGGAATGTTGCCCTGCGAGAGCTTATGGCTGCTCGGGATAAACCTATTCAAGTTTGGGGGTGTCAAGACCTCGGCATTGCGGCATTCCCGATGAGGCAGACGAGAATGATAGACCTTTATATACCGCAGAGAGAATCGAGGTGTGAGATTATCGATGGCAATACCGAGGAAGAGGCAGCAGCGAATCTAGCCCTCCGACTCAGGGAGGCCAGGATTTTATAAAGCTCTAGGAGGAGAAGGAGGCGACAAATGTCAGAAAAAGAAGAACTGGTAGTAATTGTTGGAGATGTAAATGTCTCCGATACGCCGGAGGTGCTTGAATCCTATTCCAGGGACGAGAGCTTCGTTCGGCAGATGAAGCCTCAGTTTGTGGCGAGACCCCAAAATGCCGATGAGGTACAGGAGATGGTGAAGTGGGCTAACAGGACGGGTACACCCCTAATCCCGGTGAGCTCCGGCCAACCTCACTTCCGGGGCGACACCGTCCCGAGCCTGGGAGGGGTTGTCGTGGATCTAAGCCGGATGAAAAGGATCATCAGGATCAACCGCAGAAATAGAGTAGCAATGGTTGAGCCGGGGGTAACCTTCGCTGAACTCCAGTCAGAACTGAAAGAGGAAGGGCTGAGGCTTCCCATGCCCCTATGTCCTCGCAGCTCGAAATCGGTAATAGGTAGCTGCCTGGAAAGGGAGTCCACCATAATACCCAAGTATCAGTGGGACATATCTGACCCCCTGCTCTGCACCGAGGTGGTCTTCGGTACTGGCGACCTTTTCAGGACCGGAGAGGCGGCAGGGCCGGGAAGCCTGGAAGACCAGTGGGCATCGGGGCAGGCCCAGACCAATCCGATGGGTCCCTTTCAGGTCGACTTCTTCAGGCTCATCCAGGGGGCTCAGGGAACCATGGGGATCATCACCTGGGCCACGGTGAAATGTGAGCTTCTACCTCGGCTCCAGAAGCCTTTTATGGTGGCCTCCCAGAGATTGGAGGATTTGCTGGATTTTACCTACAGACTACTATGGGCGAGGTTGGGTGATGAGTTGCTCATCCTTAACAATTATAACCTGGCCGCGATCCTGGCCGAGGACCCGGACGACATCAAGGCGCTACGGGACACCCTTCCTCCATGGGTGCTCATCGTCTGTGTAGCGGGATATGAAAGGCTTCCACAGGAAAGGGTTGAATATCAGGAGAAGGACGTTATGGATACCGCACAGCGCTTTGGGGTTGAGCCTGTGACCGCAATCCAGGGGGTTCAGGGGAGTAATGTCCTGGAAGCGTTATCGACTGTTTCCGCTGAGCCGTACTGGAAGCTCAGATACAAGGGTGGATGCCATGACATCTTCTTCCTCACCACGTTGGAGAAAACCCCGGAGTTCACAACCTGCATGTATCAGATGGCGGCTACAGCCGGACATCCCAGTACTGATATCGGCATCTACCTGCAACCGCAGATTCAAGGACGTGCCTGTCACTGTGAGTTTAATCTGAGCTGCGATCCTGGTAATCCGAAAGAGGTGGAAAAGGTCAGACATCTATTCTTCAATGCGAGCAAAGAATTGATGGAAATGGGAGGGTTCTTCTCCAGGCCCTACGGGCCATGGGCTGAAATGGCCTATAGCAGAGATGGACAGAGCGCCATGGCCCTCAGAAAGGTCAAGGGGATCTTTGACCCTAACAATGTGATGAACCCGGGTAAACTATGCTTCTAGGGGGTACGATATGACACTACAGGATTATCGAAATGATATACAGAGATGCAGCCGATGCTCACTTTGCAAATGGCTGCCACTAGCACAAATAAAGAGCTGGAGGTTCGCCAATGCTTGTCCCAGCATGGTATGGGGTAATTTCCATGCCTACTCTGCTGGCGGCAGGATGATCGCTGCGCTGTCGCTATTAGATGGCAGGATAGACTACACGGACAAGCTTGTGGAGATAGTGTACCAATGCCAGATGGGTGGTGCCTGCGACGTCTCGTGTAAGGTTAACAGAGATCTAGACCCACTGGAGGTGATGCTAGAGCTCAGGGCGAAATGCGTTGAGGATGGCCAGGTACTGCCAGCTCACATGGTGATGATCGAAAGCCTGAGGAGCGATGATAATGTATTGGGTGAGCTAAAAGCTGAGCGAGGTAAATGGGCTGAAGATCTAGACGTCAAGGATATAACGAAGGAAAAGGCCGATGTCCTATACTTTGCGGGGTGTAGATATTCTTTTGACCAGGATCTGTGGAAAATTGCTAGAGACACAATAGCCCTTCTGAAGATGGCAGGTGTTGATGTTGGCATTTCGGGGAAGGAGGAGGCATGCTGTGGAGGCCGGGCCTTCGAGATAGGCTATCGCGGAGAGTTTACCAAATATGCCGAGCACAGTATAGAAACCTGGAATGCCGCGGACGTGCGCACTGTGGTGACCTCTTGCTCTGATTGCTATGGGGCTTTTAAATTCCATTATCCTCGAATCGGCAAGAAGATGAACTTTGAGGTGCTGCATATCACCGAATATCTTGACCGCTTGATAAAAGAGGGTAGGCTAAAGCCCACCAAAAAAGTACCGTTGCAGGTTACCTATCACGATCCGTGTCATTTAGGCAGGCTGTCGGAACCATATATCCCCTGGGAGGGAGTGGAGAGGAAAGTCCTGGGACAGGTTGTCATTAAAGACCCTCCCAAGGAGTACAGGCGGGGAACCAATGGAATCTATGAACCGCCACGGGATGTGCTTCGCAGTATCCAGGGCCTTGAGCTTGTCGAGATGGAGCGCATCAAGGAATATGCCTGGTGCTGCGGCGCCGGCGGCGGGGTAATGGAAGCCTATCCCGAGTTCGCTCAATGGACCGCAGATGAACGGATAGAGGAGGCGAAGGCTACCGGGGCTGAAGCCTTAGTAACTGCCTGTCCCTGGTGTGAGAGAAGCTTCAGGGATGCTCTGGAGCATAATGGGGCCAAGATCAAGCTATACGACATAGTAGAACTGCTTCTCGAAGCACTTTGAGAACCTAGATTAAGGAGCGGAAAATGGCTTTGCGTGGAAATGTCTATCGAATACTGGAAGATATTGTAGGCCCGCAGAACATTTCGGAAGAGCCTGTAATTCTGGACACGTACGCGTTCCAGTGGCTGGCGGAGACTATCTCTGGCACGAAGTTTTGCACTAGACCCGAGGCCGTGCTACTGCCGGGAAATGTGGAGGAGGTCCAGGCAATAATCAAGGCATGCAATAGGTACGGGATACGGTACAAAGCATTCAGCACCGGTTGGGGTCCCTGGAATACTGTTGAAGGGGAAGGGGTTCTCCAGCTAGATCTCAGGAGGATGAACAGGATCCTGGAGATAGATGAGAAGAACATGTACGCCGTGGTCGAGCCCTACGTAATAGGATCGCAGCTCCAGGTTGAGGCTATGA
This sequence comes from Dehalococcoidia bacterium, assembly GCA_023129355.1. Lineage (GTDB taxonomy): Bacteria > Chloroflexota > Dehalococcoidia > E44-bin15 > E44-bin15 > E29-bin15. The sequence continues at coordinate 7,939 of JAGMCC010000031.1, forward strand.
GGAAGGGGCTGAACTGTCACTTAATTGGGGCAGGAGCGAACACCTCCATCCTGGCGAGCGCTACATCCATGGCAGGTTATGGGCTAACGGGTATCTTCACGGGGTACAGCAATTGCAACGTACTAGCGGTAGAATGGGTCCTGCCCGATGGGGAAGTATTGAGGCTGGGTTCTCTAGGATCGGGAGCTGGTTGGTTTGGTGGAGACGGGCCAGGACCGAGTCTACGGGGTGTAATGAGAGGCATGATTGGAGCGTTGGGAGGACTCGGCGTGTTCACCAAATGCGGAGTCAAGCTCTACCCGTGGTATGGCCCGCCCACTACCCCAATTGAAGGGATTCATCCGCTGGATGGCATGCCGATCCCGGAGAGTTTTCGGGTCCACAGCCTCACCTTTCCAAGCTGGGAAGCACTGGCGGATGCGGTATACAGGATCGGGGAGGCCGAGATAGGGTATGTTATGGGGAGAGCTCTTCCCCCTGGCTTGATACCCGCGCTTAATGTCGGTTCAGCAACGGAGTATGCTCAAATGCTGCAGCTCGTTTCTACGGAAGGCATGATGGATGAATTCAAGTATGCTATCCAGATTTTTCTGGGCGCCAACTCTGCCAGGGAACTGGAGTACCAGGAGAGGGCCCTGGAAGAGATCCTGTCAGAAAGTGGAGGGAAGATTATACTTATGCTGGAGGAGCAGTCCGTTAAAAACATACTTTTTCGCCACCTTATCAAGTCAGAAGGGATTTCCAGGGTATTCCAGCTGGCAGGGACATTTGCCACATCTCTAGGTGCTGGGACGTCGTGGGACGCAGCCGTTGCTTCGAGCAAGTTTGGGGAGCAGTTGAAGAGGAAGTATATTGAACGGGGCGCAATCGCGGATGATGGAGGGGATCTTGCCTGGGGAGGGGCATATCAACACGGCCGCTTCGGACACCTGGAGGAGATCATTATGTATGATTTCCAGGATGCCGACTCTTTGAAAGGTGCGGATGAATATGTTGAGGAGTCTGCGCAAGCAACGATAGAGAAAAGCCTGGGGCAGCCGATATCTATTGTCCGGGGTATGGCGGAACACTTTGGGCCGACCAGTTGCGATTACCATATCTGGATGCGAAGGATCAAGAAAGCCTTTGATCCTAATATTACTGCGGATCCCAGCTTCTACATCGAGCCGGAGCAGCCTCCAGGCAAATGACAGAGAGGCTTGCTTTCGCTGATAATTATGGAGTCTCACCGCTACTGTGCGATGTAATAGGAGTGTTAAAGTGACACTACCTAAAAATGTCTACAAGGTTCTGGAGGATATCGTAGGTCCAGAGAATATCTCCGATGAACCAGTAATACTGGATACATACGCCTTCCAGTATCTGGCTGAGACTATTACTGGCACCAAGTTCTGCACCAGGCCCGGGGCTGTGATTCTGCCAGGAAGCACAGAGGAGGTCCAGGCGATAGTGAAAACTTGTAACAGATACGGGGTAAAATACAAGGCTCTCAGCACAGGTTGGGGTGTATGGAACACGGTTAGCGGTGCTGGTACTATCCAGCTTGACCTTAGAAGGATGAACAGGATCCTGGAAATCGATGAGAAGAACATGTATGCGGTGGTGGAGCCGTATGTCATAGCGGCGCAGCTTCAAGTCGAAGCCATGAAGAAGGGACTAAACTGCCATATTATAGGCGCCGGAGCCAACTTCTCCCCTCTGGCGAGCTGTACATCGGTGCAGGGACAGGGACTCTCCGGCATATCGATGGGCTACAGCGGCCGCAATCCTCTGGCGGTGGAATGGGTGCTACCTACAGGCGATATCCTGAGGCTAGGTTCACTAGGTTCGGGAGCTGGCTGGTTTTGTGGCGACGGGCCGGGCCCCAGCCTGAGGGGCGTA
>JAGMCC010000032.1 GCA_023129355.1 Dehalococcoidia bacterium
GTGGAGGGGATGGGGCGGGAGGAGATCGCGCGGCGATACGGTCGGGTGAGGGAGCTTTTTAGCGGGGGCTGGCTGGGGCTGGGACCCGGGGAGTGGACCGATGACACGGCGATGATGCTCTGTATCGCCCGCAGCATCGTGGAAAAGGGGCGCTTTGACCCTGAGGATGTAGCCCTAAAATTTCTCGGCTGGTTTCGGGCCGGGGTTTTGGGGATCGGGCGCACTACCTGGGTCGCCCTTGAGGCATTGAGTGGCGGCGCTTCCTGGCAGGATGCGGGGAGGATGGCTCACCAGAGGCTGGGAGGACTCTCAGCGGGCAATGGCAGTATCATGCGCTGCGCCCCCATCGCTCTCCTAGATGCCAAAAACCACGAGAGGTTGATAAAAGAGAGCATCGATAGCTCCCTGATCACCCATTGGGACCCCAGGGCTTGCTGGGGGGCGGTGGCGCTAAACCTGGCGATTGCCCAACTACTTTATGGAGATAAGGCTACCCTTATTGACAAGGTCGTAACCAAAATTAAACAACCCGATGTTAGAGGGGCGCTGGAGAAGGTCGAAAAGATGAGGATGGCGGACCTGGTGCCCTCGGGCTTTGTCCTGGACACCCTTCAGGCTGCCCTCTGGTGCTTCTTGAATACTACCTCCTTTGAGGATGCCCTGGTATCTGCGGTGAACCTGGGGGGCGATACCGATACCATCGGGGCGGTATGTGGCGCCCTCTCCGGGGCCTGGTATGGTCTGGAGGAGATACCCTCAAGGTGGCAGCAGCCGCTTGCGGGCAGGCTGGAGTTCATCGAGCTGGCTACTAAGATTTATGAGCTAGCGCAATCTACATCTTCAGCTCGCGGAGCCTCTGGGAAAAGCGAATCAGGTCATCGCGCGGAATCATCCCGATAAGCCTACCCTCTCTGACCACAGCCACCAGCTCCAGATTCTCCTCATCCATTCTCTCGAGAATGCTGAGGGCCTCATCAGAGGGCTGTACCATCTTCAGATTCTCCACAGGGGTCATCGCCTGCCCGGTGGTGGTGAGGTCCCAGTACTCCCGGTGCACCTCCTTGACCTGTTGCATGGTAAGTGACCCGACCACCCTCTCTCCATCGGTAACCAGGAAGCACTGGCTTGAGGTGGTGAGCAGCGTTCCATTTACCAGTTCCATGATGGTGAGGTGGCGCGGAACGCGGGGAAAATCTCTAGTCATCACATCTTGAGCGGTGAACCCCTTTAGGGATTCGCGCAGCGTGGTCTGGCGATAGGTCATGCGGGCTGCGCTGTAGAGGAAAAACCCGAGGAATATGAACCACAGGCCATCAAGCCAGCCCATTAAGATAAGGATAATGATGCCACCTAGAATAAGTAAATACGAAACCCCGTAGCCCGACATCGTAGCAATTCGCGTTGCTCGCATATAGTTTCCCGTGACCAGCCAGATAATGGAGCGCAGCACCCTGCCGCCGTCGAGGGGGAAGCCGGGTATCATGTTGAAGATGGCGAGGATACCGTTGATGAAGGCAAGCCACCCGGTTAAGGCTGCCACATACTCGTTGCCGCTACTTAACAGGGAAATGCCATAGAATATACCGGCGAGCGCTATGCTACACAGTGGCCCGGCGGCAGCCATTCTTAGCTCGGTGGTGGGGCGAGAGGCCTCTTTTCCGATGTGAGCAATGCCACCGAAAAAGAAAAGGGTGATGCTCTTTGCCGGGATGCCCTCTCTCCTGCCCACCAGGCTATGAGCCAGCTCGTGGGCTACGACCGAGGCGAAGAAGAGAAGGCTGGTAGCGATGCCCACCAGCCAATAATAGCCTGTAGACCAGTCATAGCCGCTGGGGAAAACGGATAAGGAGAGGAGCACCGTGATAAAGATAAAGATAAGAAACCAGCTATAGTCCAGCCGGAAGGGGATGCCAAAGATCTTGCCCAGTTGAATCGATTTACCCACTTCTCACCCTTACCCACGTTCCGTAGTTCACATTACAGCAACGGTTAGGGAGTGTCAATGAGCTTTACTAAGCAATCGCCTTGAAATTAGAGGTCGGCTTCCTGTAGAGGAGTGTCTTGGACGAAAAAGTGTCAATTTTCTGTACTCGTCCAGTACATTTAGTGTCCGGTTACACCCTTGGGTAGGCTGGCCGACGTCGGCCAGCCTACCCGGCGGATCGAGGTCACGCGGCGGATATTGGGTCTCAGCGGATGTGGTGGGTTTCGTTGCACTATACCCACCCTACATTTGCCCGCCGCAGGGTGCCCTTGTTGTAGTGCGCTGCAGGTCTCCCCTGTCGTTGCCCGACTTGATCGGGCAATCCAGAAAATGGCTCATCATGCTTCCTGGATCATCCGGTCAAGCCGGATGATGACACTGGGGTATTATCCTCCTGTCACTGGGCGCTGCGGACTCTAAACTGTCATTGCGAGCCCCGACAAGTCGGGGCGTGGCAATCCCCACGTTGTCATGCTGAACTTGTTTCAGCGTCTCCGCATTAATCCTGAGATCCCGAAACAAGAACAAATAATAATGAGCAAAATCCAAAAGTGGGGGTCCGGGGTTAGGCTGGCCGACGTCGGCCAGCCTAACCGCTTATGGCTATTTGGGTAGCCTGGAGCATCGGCTCCAACCTACCCATAAACACATACCCCCGCCCCCGATTAGAATTGAAGGTGGAGGCAGGCTTTTAGTAGCGTTTGGGCTTGGGCAAAAGGGGCAGGAAACCGATGAGCTTGTAGGCTAGCTTTGCGGCGATGAAGGCACAGGATGAGGGCCCCTCCCTGGGGCAGAGCTCCACCAGGTCGCAGCCCACGATACGTCTATGCTCCGCCACCCGCCGCAATATCCTCAATATTTCATGCCAGCCAATGCCCCCGGGCTCCGGGGTGCTCACCGCTGACATAATCGATGGATCGAGGACATCAAGGTCAATGGTGATATAAACATCCGCTGTCAGGGCGGAGACGATCCCTTCTTCATCCAAAGGAAGGCCCTGAGCGAAAAAGGGGTGCATCTGATTGAGGGTAAGGAAGCGGTGCTCCTCCTGGCTCAGGCTGCGAATGCCTACCTGAACAATGGGGCAGCACTCCAGCACCCTCCTCATCACACAGGCGTGGCTATATTTTGAATCCTCATACTCATCTCGGAGATCGGCATGGGCGTCCAGTTGCAATACCGAGAGGCCATCGAACCGCTCCCTGAAGGCCCTCACCATGCCGACGGTGAGCGAGTGTTCCCCACCGAGCATCACTACAAACTTACCTTTTTGAAGTAAGTCTCTTGCCACTTCATAGACGCGTGTTATGGTCTCCTCCGGCCCCTTCATGGACGGCTCAAGCTCAGGCAGGGTGTGAATCCCCACCAGGTAGCTCTCCCGGTCAAGTTCATGGTCGTAGAGCTCCAGGTATCGGGAGGCATCGATGATGGCCATGGGGCCATCCCGTGAGCCGCTCCTCCAGTCGGTGGTGCTGTCGTAGGGGACAGGGAGGATCACCACTTTCGATGTTTCGAAGTCGGCATATTGGGGAGGGAGGGCGGCGAAGTTTCGCTGGGGGTAAAAAAGTTCCTTGTTCATCGGATGGTTAATTCTTTTCCCAGGATGAAGGATGGCTTCTTTCTGTTCTCGATTATCTGGGCGGAGCTTTCGCTGAGGGCACTTACCATGATGGGAAGGGCGATGGTGGCATCGGAGTTTATGGTAACGGTAGCTGCATCAGGGGTGATCTTCCGCCAGGAGCGGGCCTCCTCAAAGGTGCAGCCACTCAATCCCCCCCATTGTGGGGAGTCGGTGGTGACCTGGATGGCGTATTGGTGCCCCTTAAGCTCCTTGCCGAAGATATCACCACAAAGCTCCACTTGCTGGATGAAATTCTTCGGCGTACCTCCGCCGATAAAGATAACCCCTGTGGATGGAGCGGAGCAGGCGATCTGGATCATCTCGACGATGTCTTTAATCACATCGAAGAGGAGGTGACTTTCCCCTTTCACCCGCGCCTCAGCTAGCGCCGTGCCAAATACGCTATCTCCGGGGGCGGGGCAATAGATAGGGAGGTTGGCTTTGGCCGCAGCGGTGAGCATCCCTACCTCCTTCCCCTGGCTGGAGAGCGCTTTGCCCAGTAGAAAGAAAAACTCCCTGGTGGTATAGGCTCGGTTCGGTTCCAGAGAGGAGGAGAAATCTATGACAAACCTCTCGGTCTTGTCGAATTCCTCCGCGGAGAGGAATGTATCATAGATTCGATAGGTTTTTGAGCTCGCCAGCTCTTGGTCATCGGTGCAACTATCACCCTGCCAGTGGGATCTTCCCAAGCTCTCGTGGAGGTCATGAAAGAGATTGGCGCCGGTCGATACCAGGCAGTCAATGAGGCGATTCTGGATGAGGTAGACCATAACCTGGCGCATCCCCGCCGGAACCATGGCGCCGGCCAGTCCCAGGAGGATAGTGCGCTCCCCGGCGAGCATCTGCGACCATATTTCCACGCCGCGCGCTAGGTTTCTCGCCTGGAAGGATGTCCCCGCCATCCGCTGCACCAGCTCGGATACAGAGCATCCCGGGGATATGGGGAAAGGGGTGATCGGCTTTTCATATTTGCGCACTTTTTCGAACTCTACGTAGCGTGACTCTTTAGCCAAATGCTAAGATGCTGGTTTAACTCCATCTACGTCGAAGAGGGCTGCCAATTTTTGAACCTCTGCGTAACGCGACTTCTTAGCCTCACGCTACAATATCCAGTTGCTCTCCATCTTCCCTGAACGGGGCTAATAATTAGACAGCTTTCAAGTCTGCCGTCTCCATATGGGAGTATTCCAAACCCCTATTGAGGAGGTAACTCTTTATCTCGGTGAATTCAAATCTATCCTTGAGTTCCCTGATCGCTTGCTCTGAGTCAAAGTCCTTGCAGGAGAAAATATCTATATTGACATAACGCCTTTCAGGGAAGGTGTGGATGCTGATATGGCTCTCCGCGATAAGCACGAAGCCCGATATCCCCCAATCCTCGGGTTTTGAGCCGATGTATTTACGGACCCGTGGCGGTTCCACCTTAGTCATCCCTATCTGGGATGGGTAGTGGTCCAGGAGCTCGTAGATCAGGTCCTCACTCTCCAGCGTCTTGCGATTAGCAGCAAAACCATCGATAATCAGGTGCATCTCATCCCCCTTTCTCTTTTCGCTCTTAACCCATGTTCTTTTGGAACAAAAACCTCACGGGTAGAGGGCGGCTTTCTGTAGCTTTAGCGACTAGTACGAATAAACAAAACATATCCACCCCCCCCAGCTACTGGAGGAAGTGGAGTTTATATAGATTGTCAAGGCTCAACTATTGCTTCGCTGCTTCGATAAGCTTACCCTCGTACCACTTGTCCAGGTCTTCTTTCCTGACGCGATAGGCTTTGCCAATCTTTGCCGCAGGAAGCTTCCGATCGCGGCACCACCGTTGAATAGTGGGCCTACTCACCTTCAGGATTCTGGTTATCTCCTCCACAGACAATAATTCATCTTCGTCCACAAAGAACCAGTCCCCCTTCTTTGCCCCGAATATCGGGACACCAACGTTTTGGCGATAATAGCACACTTTTCAGCACAATGCAATGCTTTTACGCACTTGCTTTTTTCCGCCGATACACTATCAGCCAGATTCCCAACGCCAGCGCTACGGATATAATGATCGCAATCGCAATCCCAACCCAGGTTCCTGTACCCAAGCCAACTGCTGGAGTGGCTTTCGGTGTTGCGGTTGCGGTTGGAGTTACTGCAGGCGTCAGAGTAATTGTAGGTGTAGGCGACTCAACACCGGCGATGTACTTTAGCGTGCCTATAAGCTGGTCTAGGTCTTGGGGAAGGTAACTACGGACATTAACCCACCTAAAAAGAAATGGGATCTCAACCTTATCGAGTTTACCTATAACATCGTAATCACCTGATTCACCTTGGTTGGGGAATTGCAGGTATATGACCTCGTTTATTTCGATTGTATCACCTGCCTTGTTGGGAAAGGGCTTTATGGTTGTGGTATAGCTCGAATTTAGCGTCACCCGGGTGCCACTTACCGTATGTTCGGCTATAACCTTGCCGGTAATCCTGGCTTCATTTACCGATACTGGTAAGTCTTTTGTGCAGGTAGCGCGGCCCTGGAGCGTAGCGTAAAAAACTTCATCACCATGAATCTCTGTCTTACTGAAGCCGACCGGTTCATAGCTGATCTGGAAATATTCCTCGGCAATTTGGGCTGCTGCCGGGGGAGAGCTGATAAGGCAAAGGAGTATTAACGCAACTAAGGCAATTGCCGCATGCCAAACGACCCCCAGCCTAATGAAATCATGTCTCATTGAAAATTCCCTGTATTAAACCTCGCGGGGCGCGACAAGCCTACTGCCTTCGATTGCTCACATAATAATGGGATGAGCCTGCGATAGCCCAATCAAATAAATGAGAGTGTGACTATTTCATAGAGACCAACGTTCGTCTCAGTTCTTTCGCACCTAGCGCGGCTATAAAAGGATGCATCAGAATTAATAAGTGACTATTTCATAGAGACCAACGTTCGTCTCAGTTCGAAAAGGGCGTGGTAGGTGGCGCGGCGCTTCACCATGTGGCGCAGCTGGGGGTAAATTCCCAGGGCAAGCCTTGTCTCCCTCCCATCGTCGATGGCGATGTGGACGGTGCCAATAGGCTTCCCCTCATCCTCAGTAGGGCCGGCCACGCCGGTGATGCCCACGCCGATGTCGGCCCCTAGCCGCTCCCTTGCCACCCTGGCCATATCCCCCGCCACCTCAGGGCTGATGGCGCCATGTTGGGCGATGAGCGCGGCGCTTACACCGTGGGAGATCTTCACCTCATTGGTGTAGGCCACAAGCCCCCCTTTGAAATATTTGGAACTTCCGGGAACATCGGTTATGGTATTGGCGAGTAGTCCCCCGCTGCACGATTCCATAGTGGCCAGGGTAAGGCGCTTTTCCACAAGGAGCGTGCCCACCAGCCCCTCCAGGCTTTCCTCATCGCTGCCCCAGATGATATCGCTGAGAAGGGAGCGGAGCTCGGTTTCCCTTTTGGCTATCATCTCCTCCGCCTCCTGCCTTGTCTTAGCTTTGGCGGTCAGGCGCAGCTGGATGCCGTCGGTCTTGGCGTATACGGCAAGGGTTGGGTTGTCGGATGAGAGTAGGGGTTTTACCACCTCGGCGACGCCCGCTTCGGTCATGCCCATGGTCTTGATAGTACGTGATAGAATGACCTCGCCTGGCAGCAGCTCCCTCAGCCTCCCCGCTACATCCGTCTCCCACATGTGCCGCATCTCCGATGGCGGGCCGGGCATGGCGACCAAGATTTTTCGTTCTCCCTGCTCCTCTCGCCCTTTTTCCACCCACCAGCCTGGTGCGGTGCCCGACGGGTTAGGGATCGCCTGGGCCATGGGGATGAGGGTGGCCTGCTTGACATTGCTTTCAGGCATGGGGAAGCCGCGGCGGGCGAATATCTCCCTCAGCCCTCGCTCAAGCTCCGGGTCCACGCTCAGCTCCTCGCCAAGCATCGCGGCGATGGCTTCGCGGGTGAGGTCATCCTCGGTGGGGCCCAGGCCTCCGGTAGTGAGCACGACATCGGAGCGGCCCCAGGCACGCTCCAGGCATTCCCTTAACCTATCAAGGTTATCGCCCACCTGGGTGACCCACAGCAGGTCGATTCCCAGTGGCGGCAATTGTGAGGCGAGGTAGGAGGCATTGGTGTCGGTAATCTCCCCTAGAAGGAGCTCGGTGCCGATGGAGATTATTTCGGCCTTCATATTGTCCTTTACGATGCGGCGACCTTTTGCACTATCTGCGCGGCGACATCCGCCGCCCGCTTCCCCGAGAGGAGCATGCCGCCGAAGGTGGGGCCCATCCGGGGCAGCCCGTAGATCGTGGCCACCGCCATACCGCAGACCACCAGCCCGGGGTGTACCTCACCGGTATGTTCCACTACCGCGTCCTCCGACCCCGCGATCCAGAGGGCCCCCTCGCCTTTCGTCTTGATTAACCCCCTCTGCTCCAGCTTTTTGACCACGCTGGCATCGTGGCCGGTGGCATCGATCACCACCTTTGATTCCAGGGGAACCGGGTCGAGGGCAGCGATCTCCCGTGGCAGGTAAGCGATGGGGCTCCAGTTGACCACCACCCCTGCCGTTCGGTTATCCTCCCGGAGGATGACATCCTCAAGGAGGGTCAGGGATAAAAATTTCACCCCCGCATCGCAGGCTGCGGCGATGAGACTGGCGCAGGCATGGGGGGCATCGGCAGTATACAGCCCCTCGCTGGCCTTCTCATAGGGGACCCCCAACTCATCGAGGACCTGCTGCGCCGGGGCTCTAATGGTGAGCTTATTCATGAAATATCCCCCGATCCAGAATCCACCGCCCAGGTAGTTGTTCCGCTCTACAATAAGGACCTTGATCCCCTTTATGCCGAGCTCCTTTCCTGCCATGAGCCCGCTGGGTCCGCCGCCCACGATAATCACATCGCTCTCTGTATAATCTTCAAGCTGGCGGAGAAAGCTGCTTACTATGGCCCTGGTAACATCCTTCTCCGCTATCGGATGGAATGTGGTCATTAAGTTTCTCCTTTCACTGTGGCTAGTACTTTACTGATTTAACACCCAGGAAGTCCGACGCCAGTTTCAGGGCGCAGAGGTCGCCGCACATGCTGCAGGCATCCCCTGAAGTGGCATGTTGCTCGTGCACCCGGCGCGCTTTTTTGGGGTCCAGGCACAGTCTCACCTGTTCCTCCCAATCCAGGTTCTTGCGCGCTACGGACATCCTCAGGTCCCGTTCCCAGGCGCCCTTTACCCCCTTAGCGATATCGGCGGCGTGGGCCGCGATTCGGGAGGCGATCACCCCCTCCTTCACATCATCCAGGTCGGGGAGGCCGAGGTGCTCTGAGGGGGTCACATAGCACAAGTAATCAGCACCCGCCAGGGCAGCGATAGCGCCACCGATGGCTCCTGAGATATGGTCGTAGCCGGCGGCGATATCGGTTACCAGCGGTCCCAGTACATAGAATGGAGCCCCTTTGCAAATGGCCTTCTCTAGCTGGACATTGGTGGCAATCTGGTCCAATGGGACGTGCCCCGGACCCTCCACCATCACCTGGACCCCGGCATCCCAGGCGCGCGCCACCAGCTCCCCGAGGATGAGGAGCTCCTCTACCTGCGCCCTATCGGTGGCATCGGCCAGGCTGCCCGGACGCAGTCCATCGCCCAAACTCAGCGTCACATCGAATTCTCGGGCGATCTCCAGCAAGCGGTCATACTGCTCGTATAGCGGGTTTTCCTGCTCATTATGGAGGATCCAGCCGAGGAGGATGGCCCCACCGCGCGAGACGACGTCGGTCACCCTTTTCTGGCGTTTCAGTCGCTCGATCGCCGCGCGGGTGACCCCGCAGTGCACCGTCACAAAATCGACGCCCTCCGCGGCCTGCTCTTCGATCACCTGGAAGAGGTCATCGGGGGTCATGTGTACAATCGCCCCCCTCCTTTCGATAGTATCGATGCCCGCCTGATAGATGGGGACGGTGCCCAGGGGGATGGCGCTTTCTTTGAGGATGGCGCGGCGGATGGCGCCGAGGTTGCCCCCGGTGCTCAGGTCCATTACCGTATCTGACTTATACTCGATAGCAACCCTCAGCTTCTCCAGTTCGCTCTCTATATCGCCGTAGTCTGTTGAGGTGCCGATATTGGCGTTGACCTTCACTCTCAGCCCCTTCCCTATGCCGCAGTATTGACTGAGCTGGTGTTTCCGATTTGCCGGGATCACTA
>JAGMCC010000033.1 GCA_023129355.1 Dehalococcoidia bacterium
TGATAGATGTCGATCCTATCACCCTTGCCACCAGCCGACCTGGTGTTTTCGCCGGGGGGGATGCCCAAACTGGACCTGGGATAGCCATTGAAGCAGTGGCAGCGGGAAACAGGGCGGCAGTTTCCATCACCAGATACCTCAAAGGGGAGGATTTGAGGCAGGGAAGAGAGATGGAAGAAGAGGTTGAACCTCCTGATTTGAGCAGTCTCCCCTTGGGAGAGCCGAGGAAACCCCGGATGCAAATGCCAGCTATCGATCTGGAAAGAAGGCGAAGCAGCTTCGATGAGGTGGAGCTGGGCTTCACTGAGGAGATGGCTCTTCAGGAAGCAAAGAGGTGCCTTAACTGTGGGATTTGCTCCGAGTGTCTCCAGTGCGTTATTGCCTGCAAAGCCGAAGCCATAGCCCATAATATGCGAGATGAGACTGTGGAGCTAAATGTGGGCTCCGTTCTCCTTGCCCCTGGGTATGAGGTCTTTGATCCATCCGTTCAGTATGAGATGGGGTACAGGAGATTCCCTAATGTGGTGACCAGCCTTGAATTTGAGCGCATTCTAAGTGCATCGGGACCATTCCAGGGAGCTCTTCTCAGACCCTCAGATTTAACTCCGCCACAAAATATAGCCTTCATTCAGTGTGTCGGCTCAAGAGACGAAAAGCATAATAGGCCCTACTGCTCCTCAGTGTGCTGCACCTATGCCATCAAAGAGGCTATCATTGCCAAGGAGCATAGCACCATCCCTGTAGACATCAATATCTTTTTTATGGATCTAAGGACCTATGGCAAGGACTTCGATAGATACTATGAGCGCGCCAAGGAGGAAATTGGCGTGAATTTTACCCGGGCAAAGGTATATGACATTAATGCCGTGGATGGCACCGGAGATCTAGCGGTCAAGTTCACCACAGAGGACGGCAGGGTGATGGAGGAGAGCTTCAGCATGGTGATCCTTTCTGTGGGATTTCAGCCCTCCGTAGAATTGATAGCTTTAGCCAAGAAAATCGGGATCCAGCTAAACCCCTATGGATTTTGCCACACCGAACCATTCTTCCCCGTAGAGACCTCCAAACCAGGGATATTCGTCTGCGGTGCCTTCTCAGCACCTAAGGACATCCCGGAGACAGTAATGCAGGCAAGTGGGGCAGCGGCAAGTGTCTCCACTCTGCTTGCCCCCGCCCGCAACACGCTTGTCAGAGAGAAGGAATATCCGCCGGAAAAGGATGTCACCGGGCAGGAGCCCAGGATCGGTGTGTTCGTCTGCCACTGCGGCATCAATATCGGTGGCGTGGTCGATGTTCCCCAGGTCACCGAGTATGTCAAGACACTTCCCAATGTGGTTTATGCTGAAAACAACCTCTATACCTGCTCTCAGGATACCCAGGAGAAAATAAAGGCGGTGATAGAGGAGTATAACCTGAACCGGGTGGTAGTGGCATCCTGCTCTCCTAGAACCCATGAGCCTCTCTTTCAGGAGACCATAAGGGAGGCCGGCCTGAATAAATACCTCTTTGAGATGACAAATATCCGTGACCAATGCTCCTGGGTTCATATGCATGAACCTGAGAAAGCCACTGAGAAGGCAAAAGACCTGGTGAGGATGGCGGCGGCCAAGGCTAAGCTGATAGAGCCGCTGAAGCTTCTGTCTCTACCGGTTAACCACTCTGCCCTGGTCGTCGGGGGAGGTATAGCAGGGATGGTGAGCGCACTAACCCTGGCCGACCAGGGGTTTGAAGTCCATCTAATAGAGAGTAGCGAGGAGCTCGGCGGGATAGCGAGGAGGATACACCACACAATTGAAGGTGGAGATGTTCAATCGTATCTATCGGAACAGATTAAAAAGGTCAAAGAGCATCCCGGGATTCGGATATATACCAACACCCGCATCGTAGATGCCTATGGCTATGTGGGTAATTTCACCACAGAGATAATGAGATATCGTGGGAGGGTCATCGAGAAAATCGAACACGGTGTAACCATTATAGCTACAGGTGCTCAGGAATATAAGCCCGATGAATATCTCTATGGCAGGGATTCAAGGGTTCTCACCTCCCTCGAGCTTGAGGAGGAGATTGCAAAAAGGGATCCAGATATTATAGGTTGCGATAACCTGGTGATGATCCAGTGCGTGGGCTCACGTAACGGAGACAGGCCCTATTGCAGTCGGGTGTGCTGCAACCAGGCGATTAAGAATGCCCTCAAGCTGAAAGAGATAAATCCTGAGATGAATATCTATATCCTCTACCGGGATATGAGAACCTATGGTTTTGCTGAGCAGTACTATCAGGAGGCTCGGCGCCGTGGAGTGATATTCCTTCGCTACGAGCCGGACGATAAGCCGAAGGTGAGCACGGTGAAGCAGAACGGGCGATACTTAATAAGGGTTCTGATAAGTGATCCCATCCTCGGCGAGCAAATTGCCATAGATACCGATATACTTGTCCTGGGGGTAGCCATGGCTCCGCCGCCGGAGATAGAGGAGCTAGCCTCTCTTTACAAGGTGCCTTTGAATGAAGATAGCTTCTTTATGGAGGCTCATGTCAAGCTTCGCCCTGTCGATTTCGCTACTGAAGGGGTTTTTGTCTGCGGGCTTGCCCACTCCCCCAAAGCTATAGACGAAAGCATTGCCCAGGCTAAAGCTGCTGCCTCCCGTGCAACCACCATATTAGCCAAAGACACCATCATGGCTGCAGGCATCGTCTGCTCAGTAAATGAGGATATTTGCAGTGGCTGCGGCACCTGTGAGGTCCTCTGCCCTTATGGGGCGATCACGGTAGATAGAGTGGAAAGGGTAGCTAAGGTTAATGAAGCCCTGTGCAAGGGCTGCGGCACCTGTTGCGCTGCCTGTCCCTCGGGGGCCGCACAGCAGCGCGGGTTTAGAAGAGACCAACTTTCGGCTATGATCACTGCAGCCCTGGAGATATAGATGGATGGATTTGAGCCAAAGATAATCGCCTTCTTCTGCAACTGGTGTTCCTATGCCGGCGCCGACCTGGCCGGGATAGGGCGGTTACAGTATCCACCAAACATAAGAATAATAAGGCTGATGTGCTCTGGCCGAGTAGATGAAGTGATGATATTAGAGGCGTTTGACAGAGGTGCGGACGGCGTCCTGGTTTGTGGCTGCCACCCAGGAGAATGCCATTACATGAAGGGCAACCTGAGTGCTCGAAGAAGAGTTATGGGCTTAAAATGTCTCCTTGGAACTATCGGAATTGATCGCGACCGGCTTAGGCTGGAATGGGTTGGAGCATCTGAAGGTCCAAAAGCGGCTCAAACGATTAGTAGCTTTACTCAAAGTGTAAGACAGCTTGGCCCAAGCCCGCTCAGGAGTGACCAAGTATCATCTATGATCACTGCAGCCCTGGAGGTTTGAAATGGGAGAAGACACCTTTGAGCCCAAGATTATAGGATTTTGCTGCAACTGGTGCTCCTATGCCGGTGCCGACCTGGCGGGGATAAGCCGGATTCAGTATCCACCCAATCTTAGGATGATAAGGGTAATGTGCTCAGGAAGCATCGACCCTGTATATATCTTAGATGCTTTTAAGAGAGGTGCCGACGGGGTTTTTATTGGAGGTTGCCACCCCGGTGATTGCCATTACCAATCTGGGAATTACAAGACCAGGAGAAAGATCAGCCTGGTGAAGATATTGCTCTCTCAACTAGGGGTAGTCCCTGAGCGTGTTAGACTGGAATGGGTCTCAGCGGCGGAAGGTCAGAGGTTTGCTCAGGTGGTTACCGATTTCACCAATGAGATAAAAGAGCTGGGACCAATCCAGATAAATGAGAATGGTGCTGCACAAGGATAAAAAGATAAACTGGCTATATGGCTCGCTTCTACCGGCGCAAGGTGTTAGATTGCCATATTAGGTGGTTGTGTTTAAGGCCTGGTTACCCTTTTTCAATTCCCCTCCATCTTTAGGATTGGTTTCTCTTCAGGTGAGCCTAATCTATTCCCCTCCCTTTTACCACATCCAAGATTGTCACACATCGTCTTATGCCTGACCCACTGAAATAGATACACCAAATCGTAGCATTACGCCCCATAAAGTCAAGCTGATGGATAAATACGAGTTGCAGCACGTCTCGAGCCTGATTTAATCTTTGGGTTTCTATAACCTCGAACTTTACTAGTCGCCATCTTGTTGTCTGTAGTGGTTGACCGGGCGCACTTTTTTCTGCTAGAATTCAACGCAGTGCTAAGATGATCCTCGATAAGTTTTCGCTGACCGGTAAGGTGGCCATCGTCACCGGGGCGGGCAGGAGCATCGGCAGGGGGATAGCGCTGGGCTTTGCCGAGGCCGGTGCCGATATTGTGTGTGCTGCCCGTACGGTTAGCGAGATAGAGTCTGTAGCCTCAGAAATCCGCAACCTGGGTAGAAGAGCCATTGCTGTCCCCTGTGACGTCCGCGAGGCCGAACAGGTGGAGGATATGGTGAGCAAGGCAGTGGATGAGTTCGGCCATATCGACATCCTGGTTAACAACGCCGGGGCTGGCTACCTTAAGCCGGCGATGGAGACCAGCGAGCGTGCCTTGGAGTTCCAGCTCAGGCAGAACTTAACCAGCGCTTTCCTCTGCAGCAAGGCAGTAATTAAAGTCATGATGGAGCAGAAAGCAGGCTCAATCGTTAATATCTCCAGCCGGGCGGGCGACCAGCCAGCGGTGGGGATGATTGCCTACGGCGTTTCCAAGGCCGGAATGAATCACCTCACCAGGACAATGGCATTTGAACTGGCTCCCTATGTACGGGTGAACTGTATCAGTCCCGGCGCTGTCTGGACTGAAACCAGCGCCGAGACGCTGGGACCGGCGAAGGATAGAATTATCCGCGGCACCCCGCTAAATCGCATGGGCACGCCAGAGGATATAGCCCTGGCAGCGATCTATCTAGCCTCACCTGCATCTAGCTGGGTGACGGGCAAGATACTGGAAGTGGATGGGGGAATCTATGGACAGGTTTTTAAGGTTGGCTAATATATGTTTATACTTAGTAAGCCAGATAAGGAGGTGTGATCAGGATTCTAGAGGTCCAGGGAACATTGCAATACGATAAAGCTAGAAGGAGGTAGACATGGAAGAGCGCAACGATTATAGCGGGGAGTTCATAAGGCATTTCAGATATGAAGATTTCTCCAAGGAGCTCCTGGGCAAACTGCTCTGTGAATACGGTAGGCTTTACGAGCTGATGGACGGGCTATGGTATTCCACCGTAGCCGAGGAGGTAGGCCCGGAGAAGGCATGGGAATTCGAGATGAAGGTCTGGCGCAGGATAGTCCGGCATGTGCTCGGCGGACTGCAGAAGGTCGCCAATATCCAGGGGAACGATCTCTATACCATGTTCAAAGCGGTGCAGCTTGATCCCTGTTACACCGATGGGCTGTACCAGTATGACATCTATATCAGGGACCCCAAGTATGCCATAATGACCATCTACCGCTGCCCCTCACTGCTCTATTTCGAGAAGAACGACCCGGGCAGGATCAAGCCGTTATGCCAGGAGCTGGAGCCTCCGGCCTTCCAGGACTACGCCGATCACTTCAATCCCAAGATAAAGGTACGCCCGCTCAAGCTTCCGCCGCGCAAAAATCCCGGCGACATCCCGGTCTGCATGTGGGAGTATAAGCTGGAGGATTGAGCCCGCAGTCGTTCCTTAAGCGGTGGCGAAAAATGTGTTAAAAAGGGGAGGTTACACTGAAAGAGTTAGAGGACTATGGCGGTGAGTTTAACCCTGAACTGACCCTTCCCGATTTCTCTAAAGAGGCGCTTATAAGGCTGCTGGTGACAGCGGGCAAGCTCTATCTGGGGATAGACGGTATCTGGACCGGCCTCATGAGGCAGAAATACAGCGATAAGGTGGCTTTCGATTATGATAAGGAGGTCTGGTTCTCAAAGGCATTGGAGATTGACATACGTCAGACGGTGGAGGCGCTGAATATCAAAGGAAATGACATCCCCACCCTGTTCAAGTACTTCCAGTTCGGCCCGGCGTTCTCGGTGATATACGTTGGGCCACCGCCCGGGTTTGAGCCGCGGGTTAAGTTTGAATTAAAGAGCAAAAACCATGGCATAATGACCGTTACCCGCTGCAATTCGCTGGAGTACTTCGAGAGACACAATGACACAGCGTTACAGAAGCTGGCATGTGAGGAGATTGATTTACCCGCGTTCAAGTGGATAGCAAAAAGGTTCAATCCAAAAATAGAGGTGGAGCCGTTAAAGCTACCTCCCCGCAAGAGCAAGGATGAGATAGCCTGCCAGTGGGAGTTCAAGATCGAAACATAATCGAGTTTAGAAGGAGGCTAAAGTGGCAGATTTAGAAGATTACAGCGGGGAGTTCAGGCCTGATCTGAAGCTGACCGACTTCTCCAAGGAGGCTCTGTTGCGGCTGCTGGTGGCGGCGGGCAAGATGTACCTGGGGTCGGACGGCATGTGGACCACCGTTATCCGCAAGAGATATGGCGATGATGCAGCCCTTTCCTGTTCCAAGGAGGTGTGGGACACCATCGGCAAGCAGGAGCTGCGCCGCCCTACCGAGGCGATGAACATTGGGGTGGGCGATATCGCCTCACTGTTCAAGTTCTTTCAGGTCGACCCTGGTTTCGCCGTGATGTTCGACATCGACTTCGAGCTCAGCGATGACGGGAATTATGGCCTGATGACGGTGAAGCGCTGCCCATCGCTGGAATACTTCGAGCGCCATGGCGATGAGTGGTTGATGAACCTGGCCTGCAATGAGCTGGATAGGCCCATGCTCCCGGAGACGACACGCCATTTCAACCCAAAGATAAAAACCAGGCCGCTTAAGCTGCCCCCGCGCAAGAGCAAGGACGAGATTGCCTGCCAGTGGGAGTTCAAGATCGAAACATGATTGAGTCTTGAAAGGTTTTAATGTGGCAGATTTAGCAGATTACAGTGGGAAATTTAGACCTGATCTAAAGCTGACCGATTTCTCCAAGGAGGCGCTGGTCAGGCTGCTTACCGCGGCAAGCAAGATGTACCTGGGAGCTGACGGGATGTGGACGAACGTGATCCGGCGCAGATATGGCGATGACGTCGCCCTGTCATGTTCCAAGGAGGTATGGGATACCAACTGGAAGCAGGAGCTGCGCCGCCCTACCGAGGCGATGAACATCAGGGTGGGCGATATCGCTAGCATGTTCAAGTATTTTCAGATCGATCCCGGTTTCGCCGTGATGTTCGATATCGATTTCGAGATCAGGGATAACGGCAACTATGGGTTGATGACGGTGACACGCTGTCGCACGCTGGAATACTGCGAGCGGCACGGCGATGACTGGTTGCTGAACCTGGCATGTAATGAGCTGGACAAGCCACTGATAGCGGAGACCGCACGCTTCTTCAACCCGAAGATAAAAACCACCATCCTGAAGCTGCCTCCGCGCAAGAGCAAGGATGACATCGCATGCCAGTGGGAGTTCAAGCTCGAGGCATAGCAATAAAGATAGAAGGAGGTTAATATGGGAGATTTGCAGGATTACAGTGGCCCCTTTGATCCAAAATTTAAGCTGACCGATCTCACCCCTGAGGCGCTGGCCAGGCTGGTGCTAATGAGCGGTCAGCTCTATCTGGGGGCCGACGGCATGTGGACCACCGTCATTCGGAAGAGGTACGGCGATGACGTGGCCCTCTCGTGTTCCAAGGAGGTGTGGGACACCAACTGGAAGCATGAGATCGACCGCCCCAGGAAGATGATGAACATCCAGGGGAATGACATAGCTGACCTGTTCAAGTGCTGGCAGGTAGACCCTGGCTTTGCCGCGATGTTCGATATCGACTTCGAGGTAAGTGACGACGGGAAGTTCGGCAGGCTGACAGTGACACGCTGCCGCACTCTGGAGTACTGCGAGCGGCACGGCGACACCTGGCTGCAGAACCTGGCGTGCAATGAGCTGGACGCGCCCCTGATCCCGCGGAGTGCTGAGTATGTCAATCCAAAGATAAAGTGTAGAGCAACGAAGATGCCGCCGCGCCAGAGCCCGGACGAGATACCCTGCCAGTGGGAATTCTGGATGGAAGATTAGATATAGGGCACAGGCCCTTGATTAGGGAATCGAATAAAGTAAAAAGCCAGCGTCTCGGTGAAATGGGGCGCTGGCTTTTTATTGATTCGTAGGGGATTTACATGGGCTGGAATTCCTTGCCGATTATCTCCCGGGATATGTTTAGCTTCATGATCTCGGCGGTGCCGTCTCCGATTTCGGTGCCGATCACGTTCCTCAGCCGTTGCTCTGCGGGGCACTCCTCGCTGAAGCCTATCTGCCCGTGAATTAGCAGCGCCTCGTGACAGGCTTCCATGGCGGCGCGGGCGCCATACCACTTGGCCATTGAAGCTTCCTTCAGGTTGCGCTGGCCCTTGTCCCTGAGCCCCATAGCCCGGTAGCAGAGGAGGCGGGAGGCCTCGAGCTTGGTGGCCTGCTCGGCGATGTTGAAGGATATCGCCTGGAATGTGGCCAGGGGTCGCCCGAAGGCGGTGCGTTGCTTGGCATAGGCGATGGCTTCCTCCAGAGCACCCTCGGCGTGTCCGATAGCCTGCAGCGTTAACGCCACCCGTACCACGCCGATAACATCCATAGCCAGGTAAAAGCCCTGACCCTCCGCTCCTAGCAGGTGATCGGCGGGGATACGCACATCATCGAAGAAGAACGAGGCGCGCTGCGCCGAAGGCCAGCCCATATCGGGGATGGAGGACCTGGTGAGCCCGGGCGTATCGGCAGGAAGGAGGAAGGCGCTTACCCCCCTGGCACCGGCTGCGGGGTCGGTCTTGGCGAACATAATCCCAATCTTGGCCTGCATGCCCCAGCTGATCGAGGTCTTCTCCCCATTTATAATATAAGAGTCGCCGTCCTTTACTGCCCTGGTCTTTATGGCTACGGCGTCGGAGCCACAGTCTGGCTCGGTCAGGCACAGGCAGGCCAGTATATCGCCCTGGACAAGTGGCTTGAACCACCTGTCCTGCAGGTAGTCAGGCGCCTGTGAAAGCGCTTGGCTGAGGAAGCCGCAGGTCCCTATCGGCAGCACGCTGACGGTGAAATCCGCCTTCGCCAGCTCCTCGATGGCGATACCTACGGTGACCCAGCTGACCGTCTGGCCGCCGTATTTCTCAGGGACATTCATAGCCAGAAGTCCCAAATCGGCCATTTTTTTCACTATTTTCATATCCACTTCAGTCTTCTTGGCGCGCTCCTTGGCCCCGGGGGCCAGCTCCTTCCGGGCAAACTCTTGGACTTGGCGCCGGAACAGTTCTTCTTCCTCGCTGAAAACAAATGACATGCTACTCTCCTTCCCTAATAGTACGAGGTTAGTAAATTTTAGGTACCCTGCTGGCTCATTTTTACATAGCTTACGCAGTCTGCGCCTTAACGAAGTCGATCACCGTGCTGGTCAGTGTATGGGGCAGGAAAGCTCCCTTAACCCCCAGCTCCTTGAGTGCTGGGAAATCTTTTCGAGGAATCACCCCGCCTACTGCCAGGGCGATGTGTTCTGCTCCCTTCTCCTTCAGTAACGCCATTATCTGTTCCGCCAGTGCCATGTGGCGGCCGAGATGACTGCTCAGGAAGATGAAGTCCACGTCCTCCTGGGTCGCGGCGGCGACAATGGTTTCTGGGGTCTGGTATAGGCCGGTATAGATTGTCTCCATGCCGGCATCCCGCAACCTTACCATCAGGATGGAAAGCCCC
>JAGMCC010000034.1 GCA_023129355.1 Dehalococcoidia bacterium
TAATCTTGCACCACCATGAGTGGTATGACGGCACGGGATACCCGGACGGATTGAAGGGCGAAGAGATACCCCTGGGTGCCAGGATCATATGCGTGGCCGACGCCTATGACACCATGACCACGGCGCGTCCCTATCGAGAAGTCGTATCCCAGCAAGAGGCGTTGGAGGAACTGAGACGGTGCTCGGGCACCCAATTCGACCCTGAACTGGTGGAGGCGTTCTGCCGTGCCATGACTGAGGACAAAGGGCAGGACTAACAAGGTGCACGTCGACGAACTGTTACGCCTAACGATAGAGAGAGGAGCCTAAGACCTGCATCTGAGGGTACCGAGCCCCCTGAGACGGTCCACCTGGTCTAGAGCACGCTGCATACTGGAAGCGCTCCCGTGATATGGTATAATGGCGCGAACTCTAATCCAGAGTAGACATGAAACACGAATCCAAGTACCTAGCCAACAAGAGACGCAAGAACCGTAAGTCTATCGCTGGCAAACGACGTCAAAGACGGCGAGATAAAAGGACAAGGAAGACCACCGCCACCTTCTCAGTTTGACGGCCATGTAGCTTGTCAAGACAGCGGGCTGCGGTGTCCAGGATATACTATACACTTTTCAGGCCATCAATACAGCGAGTGTATCGCTGCGCCATCTCAAGGCTTTCCTACCTGTCCTGGTCTCCACATGCAACTCGGATTGACAAACAAAGAGACATAGAGTAACCTCTCGCTACACAACATTCGACTGTTATTTCCCAAATGAGCTGAAAGTAGACAGTGAAAATTTCGAGGATTACCATAGTATTGCTCTTGAGTATATTACTTGTGTCTGGATTAGCTTGCCAGCTATCAGAAGAAGAACCAACACCCACGCCTTCGCCCATACCTACAACCATGCCTACGCCTACGCCTACATCTACATCTACGGAGACGGCCACCGGTACCATTATCGACCATGATTGTCTGGATATAAACAATATTCCATCCTATTGGATTGAGCAGGTTAAGCAAAATATAAGGCTTCACTATGCACACACTTCTCACGGCGAACAGCTGGTTTACGGAGCATATATTGTTGAAAGTGAAAACGCTGACTTTGCAATCACAATAGTAGAGTGCGATCTCCCCTCCGGCACTGACTCGTTAAGTGTGTTGGATGGCATGCCGCCTCTAACGGACTACTGGTGTGAGACTTACGTAACCCCGGAGTACTATTGGGATTCAACCGACGGTATAGAGTGGGTAAATGAAACCGCCTCAACCTTAGGCATAAACCTCTCTATGTGGTGCTGGTGCTGTCAGCAGGACGACAATTCCCACGAAGATACCAAGAGATACCTCGATGCGATGAGTTCAATTGAGGCTTCCTGTCCAAACGTGGCTTTCGTATATTTTACCGGAAATGCACAATCCGAAATCGAGAATAGATACCTGAGAAACGAGCAAATAAGGCAGTATTGCAGAGAGAATAATAAATGGCTGTTTGATTTCGCAGATATAGACTGCTGGTACAACGGTGAACATCATACAGAAAACGGGATTCCAACCGAACATCCTCACTATTCTAATGCCGAGGAGTACGAAGGGCATACTTCCTATGACAACTGCCGAAACAAGGGACGGGCGCTCTGGTGGTTGATGGCTCGGATTGCCGGTTGGGATGGGGGAGAAGAAGCGACACCAACCCCTCCGCCAAGCCCTACAGCCACACCCACACCCACGCCTACACCCATACCAACGCCAACGCCTGGAGGACATCATACCTGGACGTTCTACGCCGCGGGCTTCTTCCCCAAGCATCTGCACGATACATACCCCGGGCAAGTAGTGCTGGCTGACCTAGACCCTGCCGAAATTCCGTCTCAGGTGCAGGGAGTGTGGTGGTACGATGGCCCTGCCCAGATATACAGGTTCTGGGTGCCTAGCGTGGGTGGCGACCTGACCACTCTAGGAGGCGGTCAATTCTACAACTACATGGTGCTCGTCACCGGCGCCTGCGAGTGGGAAATCCCGTTGCCATGAAGCGGCTGACCTTTATAGAAAAAGCCTAGCCAGGCGGATTTAAGCGTACAATCCCGATAAACGAATGTCCCCAGCTTGTCCTCAGTACCGGCTATGATTTCTTAATAACGCATCAAAGGCGTGATAGCCTGTGCTTTTCTCATTGCACATACATCACACCGACATCACCCCCGCATCGTAGATATATTGTAATATACGCCGCAAATCACTAAAATAACATCGGTGGAGGGCCCCGGTGATGACTCCTTGACTAGGCTGGAACAGACAAGGTACCGCGACACCTTGCCTTGGGGGAAATTGAAAGGGGTCCCCCTTCAGGGACCCCCGGTTTTCCTCGCTGGAGCGGGTGATGGGATTCGAACCCACGACCCCTTGCTTGGGAAGCAAGTACTCTACCACTGAGTTACACCCGCAAAGGTCGTATCAATTTTAGCCCCAAAACCGGCTCCTGTAAAGAGAGCCTGCTTATTTCGCCAAAAAGCAGTCCGAGGTACACCCACACCTCTTCCCTTGCTGCAGCAAAGGAAAATCTGGGCTCGGGGACTTGAGGCATGGGTCGTTTGTGGGCAATGTTTTCATAACACGGGGCACTTGACATGCGTTGCAGTTAGATGGTACACCTATCAGCGGGATATACGAATATAGTTCTCGATTCAGAAAGAAAAGGAGGTGCTAATGGTCGGAATAACATCATATGGTGCCTATATACCCTAGCACCGGATAGATCGGCAGAAGTTTGTTAACTCCTGGAGGCTTCGCCATACCCGGGGAAAAGGCAGTGGCCGGCTATGATGAAGATAGCCTGATGATGGCCGTAGAAGCAGCTATAGACTGCCTTAGAGACATAGATTCACATACGGTGGATGGCATCTTCTTTGCCACTACCACCTCTCCCTATAAGGAGAAGCAGTGCTCTGCCCTGATGGCCTTGCCCCTTGATCGTTTATCAGCTATTTGGCGAGAGCGGAGGGTCCTCCTCGGCCTCTGGGGGGTGAAGTGCAAGCGCTGCGGCACCCCGCAGTATGACAACGGCGCTATGGGCACATCGCCCATACGCGTATGCGCCGAGTGCCAGGCGCAGGACGATTTTGAGGACTATAACTTTGCTGGAAGGAAGGCCAGGGTCTTCAGCTTCACCCTTGATCAACTGGCCCAGGTCGCTGATCCCCCCGCATCAGTTGTGCTGGTCGACTTCGAGGGAGGGGGAAGGGCGTTCTTCGATCTCACCGATCGGGACCCGGATAAGATCGAGGTGGGGACGGAGGTGGAGATGACCTTCAGGAAGATGCAATTCGATCGGGGCATCACCAACTATTTCTGGAAGGCTCGGCCGATAAGGTGTTAAAGGAGGCAAGAGATGGCAGGTAGCATTAAGGATAGAGTCGCAATTGTAGGTATGGGCTGCACCAAGTTTGGCGAGCTGTGGGATAAAGGCCCCGGCGACCTCGTCGTGGATGCGGTGAGCGAAGCCTGCGCCGATGCCGGTATCGAGGTTAAGGATATCCAGGCAGTCTGGGTAGGAACCCTCTTTAGCGGGATGGGGGGTCGCTCTGTAAGCGAGCCCTTGAAGCTGCAATACATCCCTGTTACCAGGGTAGAGAACGCCTGTGGCTCCGGCCATGAGGCGGTGAGGGGTGCCTCCTATGCTGTAGCCGCCGGAATTCACGATATTTGCCTGGCTGTGGGTTTCGAGAAGCTGAAAGATGAGGGCATGAGCGGCCTGCCGGGCATGGAGAATCACACTAATACCCACTACCAGTCGAGCATGCCCGGGGTATTCGGCATTATGGCCACCAGATACTTCAACCGCTACGGATTGAGCCCCGAAGAGGGTAAGACCATGCTGGCCAAGATCTCGATCAAGAGCCACCATAACGGCTCACTGAATCCCAAGGCCCATTTGAGGAGGGAGTTAACCCTGGAGCAGGTATTAAACGCTCCCATTATCGCCTGGCCGCTGGGGCTGTTCGACTGCTGTGGCGTCTCCGACGGCGCTGCTGCTGCTATCATCACCCGCGCCGATATGGCTAAGAAGTTTCGCCCCGACCCGGTGTATATAAAGGCCCTTCAGATA
Organism: Dehalococcoidia bacterium; assembly: GCA_023129355.1. Lineage (GTDB taxonomy): Bacteria > Chloroflexota > Dehalococcoidia > E44-bin15 > E44-bin15 > E29-bin15. The sequence continues at coordinate 4,092 of JAGMCC010000034.1, forward strand.
TGTGCCAGCCCCACATCGGGCAGAATGACCTCGGAATACGACTACACTCATGTCGAGGAGGCCTACCGTGCCGGCGTGGCTGCCTACGAGGAGGCAGGTATCAAGGATCCCCGAAAGGAAATAAGCATGGCCGAGGTCCATGACTGCTTCTCCATAACCGAGGCTGTTACCATGGAGGACCTCCAGTTCAGCCCTCGTGGCCGGGTGAAGCAGGACATCGAGGCGGGCACTTTCCACCTCGACGGTGAGCTGCCGGTGCAACCCGATGGTGGTCTGAAGTGTTTCGGACACCCTATAGGTGCTTCCGGTATAAGGATGATATACGAGCTATACCTCCAGCTCCAGGGCAGGGCTGAGCAACGTCAGATAAAGGATCCGAAGCTGGGCCTGGCTCACAACATGGGCAATGAGCCCTACGCACCGGTAGTTAGCGTCTGCATGGTGGGGCTTTAACGCTCTGTCCTCCACGTCCAGACTTACACTCTGCTAGTGAAGAGGAGGTGCAGGCCAGAGTGGCGCTCGCCAGCGGCAAATTGAACCTCGTAGTGCTCGATGAGGTAAATGTTGCCATCGCCTGGAAGCTGCTGGAGGCGGGAGATGTATGAGCTTGACCAGGGAAAAGCCGTAACTTGTGAAGTGATCCTCACCGGTCGCCATGCCAATCAAAGTCTTATCTAAAGGGCGGACCCGGCCACCGAGATGGTAGGGATCAAGCACCCCTTCCTGAGAGGGACAAATGCGGGAGGGGGATTCGATTATAGAATGGTATAGTTTGGGGGTGCAGTTTGTTTGACCAGCAAAAGTTTGAGGAGATTAAAAAGCGGGGATCGGAGTGGGAAAGGAAAGCCTCACAGTCACCGGAGAGGCGAGACCGTTTCGTCACCACCTCGGGACTGCCCATCGAAAGGCTCTACACCTTAGAGGATATCGCCGGGCTGGACTACCTGGAGGATGTGGGCTTCCCTGGCAAATACCCCTTTGTACGTGGCATTCACTACAACGGGTATCGCGGGCGGCTGTGGACGATGCGCATGTTCGCCGGCTTTGGTACCGCAGAGGAGACCAACGCCCGTTTCAAATACCTCCTGGAGCATGGGGAAACAGGGCTCAGTGTTGCCTTCGATATGCCCACCCTTATGGGATACGATACCGATGCCCCACAGGCCGTGGGGGAGTTTGGCAAGTGTGGCGTGGCGATCTCCTCCCTCGCCGATATGGAGGCGCTTTTTGATGGCATCCCCCTGGACCAGGTAACCACGTCGATGACCATAAACAGCCCCGCATGCGTGATCTGGGCCATGTACATCGCCGCCGCTGAGAAGCGGGGCATCCCTATGGAGAGGCTCGGAGGCACGATCCAAAACGACATCCTTAAGGAATATATCGCCCAAAATGAGTACATCTTCCCACCAAAGCCTTCGATGCGCCTCATTGTGGACACCTTTGAGTTCGGGACGAGGTTCCTCCCTAACTGGAACACCATCAGCATCAGCGGCTATCATATTCGAGAGGCAGGAGCAACTGCCGCCCAGGAGCTGGCCTTCACCCTCGCAGATGGGCTGACCTATGTCGAGGCGGGGGTGGAGCGAGGTTTAAAGGTGGATGATTTCGCCCCCAAGCTTAGCTTCTTCTTCAATGTGCACAACGACTTCTTTGAGGAGATCGCCAAGTTTCGCGCCGCTCGCCGCATCTGGGCACGGGAGATAAAGCGAAGGTTCAACCCCCAAAATGAGCGCTCCCTGTGGCTTCGCTTCCATGCCCAGACAGCGGGCTGTTCCCTAACGGCACAGCAGCCCGAGAACAATATCGTGCGCGTCACCCTTCAAGCCCTCGCCTCAGTGCTGGGAGGGACCCAGTCGCTGCACACAAATTCAATGGATGAGGTATGGGCTCTACCCGCGGAGAAGGCAGCCCTTATCGCCCTGAGGACACAGCAAGTCATCGCCTATGAGAGCGGGGTTACCGCAAGCGTCGATCCCCTGGGTGGCAGCTTTATGGTGGAGGCACTCACTAACAAAATGGAGGAGGCTTGCTATAACTATTTCGACAGGATTGATTCCTTAGGAGGGGTGATCCCCGCCATCGAGAAGGGCTTCTTGCAGCGGGAGATCGCCGAGGCTGCCTACCGCTACCAGCAGGAGATCGATAGCAGGGAGCGCATCATTGTCGGTCTCAACGATTATGTGATCGATGAACCCTTGACCATTCCTATCCTGCAGATGGATGAGGAGGGCGAAAAAACGCATCTGGAGAGGTTGAATCGGGTGCGCCGGGAGCGAATAGCCAGGGATGTGGCGAAAAGGCTTGGCGAGATAAAGCGTGCCGCCCAGGGGTCGGAGAACCTCATGCCCCATATTCTGGAAGCGGTGCGCTCCTATGCCACCCTGGGCGAGATCTGCGGCGTGCTGCGCGAGGTCTTCGGGGAATACAGACCCACGGAGGTTTGATCGGTAAAGGAAGAACAAATGAGCACCCTGAGCGTGATTAAGGCTGACTCCTGCCCACCATAATGTCTAGGGTTTCCCACGTCTAAATAATTACGCTCAGGCGGCCTCGGCAAGATCCTTATGAGTTCGTTTAGCAGCCTATCCACCGGCCAGCTAGGATAGATAAGTTCCCCTCAGGGAACCCCACTTAATAGCCTAACCCTCCGTCATCCCGCCATAAAAGCAGGAGAACCCTCGTTTTATACGTTACCTTTTTCGCTCTGGGCGCAGCGCCTGTAGCCTTGGATCAGGACGCGGCACAGTATAGACTCTTTTCTTTTTAAGAGTAGTGTGATAAAATATTATAACCGGCTAGCTCATAGAGTTATTTCGGAGAGGGAGATGTCCAGTAGATTTGAGAAGTTTACCGAGAGAGCGCGCAAGGTGCTCAGCCTGTCCCAAGAGGAAGCTCAACGCTTCAACCATAACTATATTGGCACCGAGCACATACTGCTCGGTTTGGTTCGGGAGGGTGAGGGCGTTGCCGCCAAGGTTCTTGCCAGCCTCGGTGTGGAACTCGATAAGGTGCGCAGCGCTGTGGAATATATTATCGGGCGAGGTGAAAAAAGCGTTAGCGGGGAGATGGGGCTTACCCCTCGAGCGAAGCGGGTTATCGAACTCGCTGTAGACGAGGCACGGCGCCTTAATCACAATTACATCGGTACCGAGCATCTCCTTCTAGGGCTATTGCGCGAGGAGGAGGGTGTGGCCGCTGGCGTGCTGGAAAGCCTGGGCATCAGCCTGGACAAGGTACGTACTGAGACGGTGCGCCTCCTCAACCAGAGCATATCCCAAGCTCATACTGGCATCCGTACCGCCTCAAGGACCCCTACTCTGGACCAACTCAGCGTAGATTTGACCGAGGCGGCCCGTAAAGGGAAGCTAGACCCTGTTATTGGACGCAATAAAGAGATCGAGCGACTCATTCAAATTCTGAGCCGGCGCACCAAGAACAATCCCTGTCTGATTGGCGAACCCGGAGTGGGCAAGACGGCCATTGTGGAAGGACTGGCCCATCGCATTGCGGCCGACGATGTCCCGCAACCCTTGCAGGGTCGGCGGCTGCTCACTTTGGATATTGGGTCACTGGTGGCAGGGACGAAGTATCGGGGTGAGTTTGAGGAGCGGTTAAAGAAGGTCATCGATGAGGTCAAGACTGCGGGCAACTGCACCCTCTTCATCGATGAAATACATACCATTGTCGGTGCTGGCGCTGCAGAAGGCGCTGTTGACGCCTCCAGTATTCTAAAGCCCCCCCTTGCCCGTGGGGAGCTGCAATGCATCGGGGCAACCACCGCCGACGATTATCGAAAACATCTGGAGAAAGATGCAGCACTGGAACGCAGGTTTCAGCCCATCACTGTCGGGGAGCCTTCCGTTGAGGAAACTGTGGCGATCCTGCAGGGTATCAAGAGCCGATACGAGGAGCATCATCAATTGACTATAAACGATGAGGCGATCAATACCGCAGCGGCACTGGCGGCAAGATATATCCCCGATCGCCTCCTCCCCGATAAGGCTATCGACCTGATCGATGAAGCATCCTCCCGGGTGCGGATCAGGAATCTCTACGCACCCGCCGGCTTAAGGGAGGCGATACAGACTCTAGAGACGCTGCGGCATGATAAGGAGACAGCCATCGCCACCCAGGAGTACGAGCGCGCCTCAGAGCTACGGAATCGCGAGCTGGAGCTTGGCGAGAAGGTAGAGGAAATACAAGAAGAGCAGCGGGAGGAACAGAAGGCGGCGCAGCCCGTAGTTACTGCAGAGGACATCTCCGAGGTGGTGAGTATGTGGACCGGGATCCCGGTGACTAGCCTGGCTCAGGATGAGACAACCCGCCTGCTTCAGATGGAGGAGGTGCTGCATCGTCGAATCATCGGCCAGGATGAGGCGATTAGTGTTATCGCTAAAGCGGTGAGGCGGGCTCGGGCCGGGCTGAAGGATCCCAGGCATCCCATTGGCAGCTTCATCTTCCTGGGTCCCACAGGGGTTGGCAAGACAGAGCTGGTGCGCGTGCTCGCCGAATTCATGTTCGGGAGCAGAGATGCCCTGATCAGGCTGGATATGTCAGAGTTTATGGAGAAGCATGCGGTGGCTCGGCTTGTTGGGGCACCACCGGGTTATATCGGCTACGATGAGGGGGGACAACTCACCGAGGCGGTGAGGCGAAAGGGCTACTCAGCGATCCTGCTGGATGAGATTGAGAAGGCAGACCCCGATGTGTTCAATATACTTCTCCAGATCTTCGATGATGGCCACCTCACCGATGCTAAGGGAAGGCGGGTCGATTTCCGCAATACCATCATCGTTATGACCAGCAATATCGGCGCCGAGTTAATAAAAAGGGATACTACCCTGGGCTTTGCCACCAAGACCGATGAGGCGAAAACCCAGCAGCAGGTCTACGAGAGGATGAAGGGAAAGGTGCTCGATGAGGTGAAGAAGTTCTTCCGGCCAGAGTTCCTCAACCGCATCGACGGTACCGTGGTGTTCCATGCCCTGAGCAAGGACCATATCAGGCAGATCGTCGATCTGATGCTTCGCGAGGTCTGGCAGGAGCTTGCAGAGAAGACGGTAAAGCTGGAGGCAACCGACGCGGCGAAAACCCTGCTCGGCGAGAAAGGCTACGACCCCGTCTTCGGGGCGCGTCCCTTGCGCCGCGCGATTCAGGATTTGGTGGAGGACCCACTTTCGGAGGCCTTCCTGCGCGGGGATTTCGGAGCTGGAGATACGGTGCTTGTGGACTGCGAGGATGACAAAATCGTGATTCGAACCCTAGAGGTGGCAACGTCCCCTCCATAAAGAACACCATGCGGGCAGAGATGCCACGCCTTAAGGGCATTTGATTAAGCAACCAGCCTTGAAAGCAGAGTCTTTCAAGGCTGAATTTTTATTACCCGCCTCACTCCCCCCATGTCCTCGTTCCGATAAATAGGTGACACCTTACCGCCATTTTGATCCGCTGTTCCAACTGTAAGGGAGATGACACAATCTCAGCTACAAGGTGGAAAGGCACTGGTATGAGACTGCTTCCTCTTGGCCTTCGGCTCGGAGCTTCGGCTTGGCTCGCAATCAAACATGCCTATTTACATAGACACCACCGA
>JAGMCC010000035.1 GCA_023129355.1 Dehalococcoidia bacterium
TAAGCAGGCGATAGAGATTGTACTGGATTTTGCCGCCAAGATGGGAAGTAAGCACGGTTTCAAGCTCAAAGAACTAAGCACCGGGGGAGGATTGGCTATCGCCTATACTGAGGACACCCCGTCCCCCGCCACCAGCGAATTTGCCGAGGCGATCACTGCCACGCTTATTGAAAAGATCGAGGCGCTTGGCCTTGAGCCACCGCGACTTATCGTGGAGCCGGGGAGGTCCATCGTGGGAGGGGCTGGGGTCGCCCTCTATACTGTAGGAGCGATAAAGGAGATCGCTGGGGTGCGCAAATACGTCTCCGTGGATGGGGGCATCGCGGATAACATCCGCCCCGCCCTCTATGGAGCTAAATATGAGGCGATAGTGGCAAATAAAGTGGCGGATGAAAATTTGGAGCGGGTCACCGTGGCAGGCAAGTTCTGCCAATCTGGAGATATCCTGATTCAGGACATCGACCTTCCGAAACTCGAGCCCGGAGACATCATTGCCCTGCCCTGCTGTGGTGCCTACTGCCTATCGATGGCCTCGAATTACAATGCCTCGCTGAAGCCAGCAATCGTTCTGGTCAAGGATGGGAAGGCGCGCCTCATCCGCCGCCGCGAGAGCTATGAGGATCTAATGAACTGCGATATTATTTAAGACCGCCCAATAAAAGGGGTCAAATTACCGTAACCAATGCCATTTTGTTCAAGGTTAGACGAGTGAATCGAGCCTAAATTTTTCGAACATTTCCAACGTTTCGAACAATATGACGTGGAAGTAAAAACATCAGACTTCTAATATCGCAACCGTAAAGGACCAAAAGAAAAATGTGGCAGGTAGTGGGACATGAAACAATTGTAGCACTTTTGGACAACAGTCTGAAGGGTGGCAATCTATCTCATGCCTATCTCTTAGTCGGTCCGCCTCACGTGGGGAAGATGACCCTGGCCTTGAATCTGGCTCAAGCCTTAAACTGCCAGGAGGACCAAAAGCCCTGCGGCACCTGCACATCATGCCAACGGATCGCCGGACTGAGACATGCCGATATCCAGGTAATCGGCCTCGATGGCAGGGCAGAGATCGGCATCGACCAGATCAGGGAGATGGAGCGCTCCGCTACCCTGAAGCCCTTCGAGGGGCGGAATCGGGTATTTATCATCGATGGGGCGGAGCACCTCTCCACCGAGGCGGCAAACTGCCTGCTAAAAACGCTGGAGGAGCCGCCGCCCAATGTTCAGCTAATGCTGCTCGCCGTAAATGAACGGCTGCTCCTGCCCACGGTGCTCTCCCGCTGTCAGAAGCTGGAGCTAAGGCCGCTCCCCACCCCCGTAGTGGAACGGGCGCTTATCGAGCATTGGGAGGCAGCCCCGGAACTGGCGAGGTTACTGGCGCGGCTCTCTTCAGGTTGCCCTGGATGGGCAGTGGGCGCGTTCCATGACGATCGTATCCCCGGCGAGCGCGCGTCGCGGCTCAGCGCCCTGCTCCAGCTCACCAGCGTGGGGCGAGCGGAGCGCTTCGCCTATGCCGCCCAGCTTGCAAGCCAGTTCAGCAAAAATCGGGAAGCGGTCCGAGAGGTGCTCTCCCTATGGGTTGGCTGGTGGCGTGATCTCCTACTGATCAAGGGGGGATGCCACGATTTTATTATCAATATTGATCAAGAGGCCACGCTTTATAACGAGGCGGAAAATTATCACTTGACGGGGATCAAAGGGTTCATTGAGAGCCTGCAGCAGGCTGTGGAAGCATTGGGGCGAAACGCTAATCCCCGTCTGGTGCTGGAGGTACTCATGCTTAACATTCCACAAAAGGAAGGGGGTTAGCTCCCGAAGATATGCCAGAAGTAATTGGCGTACGATTCAAGCGAGCAGGGAGAGTATATTACTTCGACCCTGCAGGCATTGAGGTAAACGCGGGCGACTGGGTTGTGGTGGAGACCGGGCGCGGCCCAGAGCTTGGCAGTGTGGTCATCTCACCGAAGCAGGTGCTCGCCAACGAGATAACCGAGCCCCTTAAGCCGGTGCTGCGCAAAGCAGAGGAGGAGGACCTTGGCAAAAGGGTTGAATCCCGGGGTAAGGAGCGGGAGGCCTTGGAAAAGTGCCAGGAGATAAGCTCTCGACTGGGCCTGCCTATGAAGTTCATCTCTGGAGAGTACAATCTTGATGGTTCTCGCCTCACCATATTCTTCAGCGCCGAGGGCAGGGTGGACTTTCGCGACCTCTTAAAGGAGCTCACCACTACCTACAAAACCCGCATCGAGCTTCGCCAGGTGGGGCCACGCGATGAGGCAAAGCTTTTAGGAGGCTATGGCAGATGCGGTCTCCCGTTATGCTGCACTACTTACCTCTCCGAGTTCAACCCTGTCTCCATCAGAATGGCCAAAGAGCAAGACCTGCCCCTCAACCCGATGAAGATCTCCGGGGTCTGCGGAAGGCTACTGTGCTGTCTGAGCCACGAGAGTTCGCAATACTCCATCATGAAGGAAAAGCTACCACCCATTGGGCAGCGGGTGATCACCCAAATGGGGGTCGCCACTGTGGTGGGCGGAAACCCGTTAAAAGAGACAGTGCTGGTGAAGCTGGAGAGCGAGGCCACCGTGGAATTGCCGGTTGAAGAGGTGAAACCGGAAGGGGAAAGGCCCTCCAAGAAGAAGGGCGCTTAATCCTCATTACTTCTCTGCTGCAACGGAAGGAACTTTTCCCACCCGTTGTGCCGTTGAATGTACTCGTAGGGGACATAGTAGCCGCTAACATGCGGGGCGAAGGGCTGGCGGACGAGCCTCATCTCTGCCTCTTGAGGAGTGCGTCCCGCCTTGTGATTGTTGCACCGTAGGCAAGCGCTCACCACATTCTCCCAGATGTGCCGGCCCCCTCTATGGCGCGGGATCACATGATCCAAGCTAAGTTCCCTGGTCTTCCTGCCGCAATACTGGCAGGTATATTTATCTCGCTGGAACACCTCGTGGCGGGTTAACTTCTTCTCCGGGCGAGGGCGCTTCACCAGATAAACCAGGCGGATTACCGATGGCATGGCAATAGTACTATTAGCGGTGTGGATCACCCCTGAGTCATTATTCTCCAGCGTCTCCGCCTTGCCGCGCATGACCAGAACCACCGCCCGCCGCACCCTGGAGACATTTAGCGGCTCGTAGTTTTGATTTAGCACCAGAACCGGGGTATTCACCATATCCTAGCGTGCCCTCCTCGCCCTCTGACTTTGCGCCTCTCCTCCTCCAAAGGGAGAGAGTCAGCCCGGTAATCAGGAACATCGATTTCAAACAACACGCTAATCCGTGGGTCCACTATTCGAGAGATAATCCTGAGTTCAATTTCCTCCAATGAGAGGCAGGTGGTGATTACCATAGGCAATCGATCGTTATAGCGATGGCTGATAAGCTGGTAGAGCTTCTCCTGGGCCCAGGGGGTGCTCGCCTGCTCCCCGAAGTCATCCAGAATAAGCAATGGCACAGCTTTTATCTTCTCAAAGAGCTCGTCAGATGTCACATTGCTGTCGGGTCTGAAGGTGGCGCGAAGGTGATCGAGTAGGTCGGGGACCACCTTAAAAAACACCGGCTTGCCCTTTTGCAGTTGATAGTTGCCGATCGCCGCAGCGAGATGAGTCTTGCCGCAGCCGTTGCGCCCCTGAAATACCACCCAGCCATCGGGCTCCTCGGCGAATCGCCTTGCCAGCTTATAGGCATCCCCCAGGTTACGCTGTTCCTTAATGGGGAGATTAACCCCCTTGGGGTCAAAATTCTCGAAGGTCATATTGCGCAGCAACTTCAGCCCAAGATCTCCACTATCTTGCCGCAGGCGGAAGAGGCGTTCTTCCTCAGACTCCCCTTGATTGCACCGACAGGGGACCACCCTGGTGAAATCGGGATGCCCTGAAGGAAGCAGGGGATGAACAAAACCGGCCCCCTTGCAGATAGGACACCCTGGCTTATCCGCCTCAGTCGATTCGCCGCTTGACGAGGTGACCGTACCTTCCCTTGATATATTTGTCCCGGTCCTCTTTAGAATATCTCCCACGCGCTCCATATTCCCTACCCTCGCTATCCCAGCGCTTCAAAATGGCCTCAATATATTTCCAATTGCGTTTATTCTGGCTCACCGCTTCCCTAAAGGCATCCTCGATCCAGGAGGTGGGATAAAGCCGCTCCGCATCCTTTAACTCCTCAGCGATCATCGGGGTGAGCATGCCAATGTTCTCCTCGTAGAGGGTGAATATATTGGGCTGCTCCCCAGCTTCCAGATCTTCAGGAAAATGTCCCTCAGCCGGCAACACCCCCACATCGATCTCACCCCGCTCGATTCTGTTACGTGCCTCAAGATCACTCTCTGTATTCAGGAAGTAAAGCCCTTCAATCCTTCCGTGCCGCTCCAAAGCTAAATCTATTATCGTGCCTCGACGTACAGCCCCCTCCAGGCCGCTGCGAAGCGCCGCCTCAGAGCCGACACCCATCATCAACAGCCGGTCGCCGAGTAGCTCTCCATAGGTAACAAATTTTGGGTAGCCCCGTTTACCGTATAGGATCCAGAAGAGGTGGAGCGTGATCTTCAGCTCAGCGAGGTCATCGATCTGGGGGAGAAGCTGGCTAAAGAAAAGATTGGGCAGCGGGGAAAAGCGCATCCTTTGGGGGAAACCAGGAAAGGGCTTCATCCCGTCCGCTCCACTTCATAATCCTCGAATTTCACCGTTCTCTTCAAAAAACGCAATTTCCCTTCACCCATAGGTCCATTGCGGTGCTTGGCAACTATGATGTCAGCAACACCCCAGGGGTAAGGCTCACCGGGATGCTGCCTCTTCCAGTCCTGCTCGGATATATTCATGTCATCGCGGTAGATGAACACCACTACATCGGCGTCCTGCTCGATGGCGCCGCTCTCCCTGAGGTCGGAAAGCTGGGGGCGGTGCGAGGCTCGCCCCTCTGGAGCCCTGGAGAGCTGAGAGACGGCGATTACCGGCACACTTAGCTCACGAGCGAGCTCTTTAAGGGAGCGGGAGATCTCAGTGACCTCCTGAACCCGCCCCTCCCTACCATCACCCCGCACCAGTTGCAGGTAATCGACGATGATAAGGTCAATGCCCCGCTCATAGTGAAGCCGCCGCGCCTTCGATTTCATCTCCACCATCCTCAAGATGGGCGAGTCATCGATAAAGATCGGCGCTTCAGATAGCACGCCCGTAGCCTCCATGATCCTTCGCTCCTCAGCCTCCGTCTGCTGGCCAAGCCGCAACTGTTTGGAATCGACGCCAGCCTCGCTGGCGAGAAGTCGCTGCACCAGTTGCTCCCGCGCCATCTCCACGCTGAAGATGGCGACACGGGCCTTTTGCTGGACCGCAGCGTTCCTGGCAATGCCCAGGGCGAGGCTGGTCTTGCCCGCGCTCGGCCTGGCAGCAAGCACGATCATGTCGGAGCGGCGGAGTCCGCCCAGGATATCATCCAGGACATGATATCCAGTATATACCACCTCACCCTCAAAGGGACGAATCTCGCTTTCCTCGAAGTATCGGTCGAGGAGCTCACGAATCGGGACGAAATCCCAGGGACGCTGACCACGGCGCAAGCTGAACAGGAGGTCCTCTGCTTTACCGAGGGCAGCGTCGACGTCCGGCCCCGCCTCATAGCCGATGGCTTCAATCTGACCTGCGGCAATGATCAGGTGACGCATTGCAGACATGCGGTGCACAATCTGGGCGTAGTGCTCAATATGCACCGATGTGGCCACATTGGATATGAGATGGCTCAGGTAGGCAGCCCCGCCCACCGCCTCCAACCTCTCCCGCCGCCCCAACTCATGGGCCACGGTAACCTGATCTATGGCCTCATTTCGCTCGTAGAGGTCAAAGCAGGCCGCATACAGCCACTGATTCTTCTCCCGGTAGAAGTCCTCAGACCTGAGGAAGGTAGCGATCTTAAAAATGGAATCGCCATCAACGAGAAGAGAGCCGATCACCGCCTCCTCCGCCTCGATATCGTGGGGTGGCAACTTCTCGGTGGACATGGCTAATCCTTTTCTTCCGACTTCTCTTCAGCCGTTGCTTCCGCCGTTGCTTCAGTCATTGCTTGCGCCACCGCCCCTGCCACTTCTTCCGCCTTTTCCTCCTTCTTTGGTTTGGCCTTTGCTTTAGCCCTTGACTTCGCCGGCTCTTCGGCAACGATGACCTTTAACTTAGGCACAAGTTCCTTAGTCAGCCTCACTGTAACCTCATATTCGCCCAGTTGGTGGATCGGCTCATCAAGCTCGATCTTTCGCTTATCGATATCCTGTCCGGTGAGCCGTTGCACCTCCTCGGCAATGTCCCCGCTGGTGATCGCCCCATAGAGGCGATCCTGAGCCCCAATCTTCGCCCTAATAGTCACCGCTAACCCCTCCAGGGTCTGGGCTATGTCTGTCATCCCGGCATTGGCTGTGAGCTGTCTGCGCTCCTCTGCGTGACGCTGCTCCTCAGCCCGCTTCAGTAAAGAAGGAGAGGCAAACTCGGCAAGCCCCTTGGGAAGGAGAAAATTCCTGCCGTAGCCATCAGCCACCTCCTTCACCTCTCCCGCCTCCCCTAGCCCGGCCACATTCTGAAGTAAAACTACCTTCATTTTTTCTCCCTTTTTGACCTTTTCGCTCGTTTCACTCTATAAATCCTGCATAACAATGAAATTGGTTATGATAGTTTCTACTTTTTTACCTGGTGGCCACTATTATAATCCACGCCGCCGAAAATAAAAAGAGAGGATTACGGATAATATGCCCTAGAACGAAAAGAAAAACCGCACCATAATGAACTCTGGTGCGGGCTTAAAACACATTCTAAGACACCGTTAACAGTGTACTATTAGCCGGTGAGCAATTCAACGACCACATCGCTGACCTCGCGCCCATCCGCCTTGCCCTTAAGCTGGGGCATAAGCTGGGACATCACCCTGCCCTTATCGCCGGGCCCCTGGGCCCCAACCTGCGCCATCACCTCACGGGCCGCCGCCACAACCTCCTCACGGCTCATCTGTTTCGGCAGATATTCCAAAAGAGTAACCAGTTCCGCCTCCTCCTTAGCCACTAGGTCCTGGCGATTCCCCTTAGCAAACTCGGCTACGCTCTCGCGGTGCTGCCTCACTTCCCGGGCGATGATATCGATAACACCGACATCATCCAGGGGAGCTCCTTTAGCGATCTCGGCATTCTGCACCCCTGCTCTAACCAAACGGAGCGCCGACACCCGCGTCTTGGCACCCCCTTTTAGCGACTGTCTCAAGTCAACAGCCATCTTTTCCTGTAACGTCATCAGCGCCTCACCACCGAGTGCGCTCCACTGCTACTTCGGGCGGTCTTACGACGTTTCGCTGCCTCTTTGCGCTTTCGCGTGGTGCATGGTTTCTCATAATACTCTCTTCGCCGAAACTCAGATAGGATACCAGCCTGCTGCACCTTACGATTGAACCTCCTGAGAAGATTCTCGAAGTTCTCGCTCTCTTCAAGCTTTACTTCAGCCACATAATCCCCCCTTTTCCCGCCGCTAAAGAAACGGCATATTCATAAATATTCTAGCCACTTGCTCGCAATGTGTCAAGGGACAAAAAGGCTTCCCGGCAGTGGCGTATTTTCCGCAGCCGCGTGCGCGACCAGTATCGTCTGCGCTGGGACGTTTCACTTCCGTGTTCGGGATGGGAACGGGTGGGGCCGCCCCGCTCAAACCACCGGAAAGCCATCACCCATTCTAGCAGAGATATATCACTCTGTAAAGAGCGCTTAACAGTGATACTAAGGAATGCTATAATAAGAAGAGAGCCCCGCATAACATTAGGACAAATGGCGATATCTAGAATGCGTAGATGACTGAAGAGGAAGAAGTAAAAAAGCAAACCCTCAAAATCCTTGAGTCCCGCTCAAGAGAGCGGGGTAAGTTGATCCCCATCTTACAGGACATCCAGGCTAAGTTTGGCTATCTGCCCCGTGAAGCAATGCTTGAGGCCGCCAATTTCCTGGATATCCCGGAGAGTGAAGTCTACTCCGTGGCCACTTTCTACAATCAGTTTCGTTTCGTGCCGCCGGGCAAGCACCAGATGAAAGTATGCCTGGGCACGGCCTGCCAGATAAAGGGAGGTAAAATAGTTCTCGATTCCTGGGAGCGGGAGCTGGGCATCAAGGTGGGGGAGACCAGCGCAAACCGCGAGTTCGGATTGGAGCGGGTCGCCTGTGTCGGCTGCTGCGCCATGGCGCCGATAACGGTGGTCGATGACACAGTTGAAGGCACCATTTCTCCCACCAGAATTAAGGGAATCCTGCTCGCCTTCGATCTGGAGAAACAGAAGGCGAGCGAAGAGGGCAAAAAGGTCAAAAAGAGCAGAAAGGGTAAAAAGGCTAAATCATCGTAAGTGATTTCTATTTTCAAGTCTGAACGAAAGAAACGAGAGAAAGGGTGAAAAAGAGCGCTATTAAATCGCCGCAAGAGGCTTTTGAACGCATTCGGGAGCGAGCCCTCGCCGAGTGGGATGCCCTTTCAAGTAGCCCCAAGCCCCACATCACCATCGGCACCGCGACCTGCGGCCGAGCCGCTGGCGCTCTGGAGGTTTTAAAAACCTTTAAGGAAGAACTAGCAGAGCAAAAGGTCGATGCCATCATCACCGAAGTGGGATGTATGGGCCATTGCTATGCCGAGCCGCTGGTGGTTATTACCAAGCCGGGCCTTCCCCCGATCTGCTACGGATATGTGACGCCAGGTATCGCCGCGCGGCTCATCTCTGATTACATTCTCGGCAATGACCCCTGCCCCGAGTTTGCCCTCGGTGCCCTCGAGGAGAACGAACTCATCCCCACCATTTTTGACCAGCCGAGGTTTCAGTATGAAAAGCGCATCCTTCTGGCGCGCTGCGGCTACATAGACCCCGAGGATATCAACCAGTATATCGCCAATGGCGGCTATGCCGCCATGAGCAAGGCTCTGGAGATGGAACCGCAAGGTATCATCTCAGAGCTCAAAAGCTCTGGGCTCAGGGGACGGGGCGGAGCTGGATTCCCTACCGGGGACAAGTGGCAGATATGCCGCGATGCTCCGGGCACCGCCAAGTATGTCATCTGCAACGCCGACGAGGGCGACCCGGGCGCCTTTATGGACCGTGCCATCCTGGAGAGCGACCCGCATTCCGTCATCGAGGGCATGCTCATCGCCGGTTATGCCCTTGGCGCTGCAAAGGGCTACATATACGTTCGTATCGAGTATCCACTGGCGGTAGCGCGTGTCGAGAGCGCCCTGAATCACGCCAGGGAGATCGGTCTCCTCGGCGATGATATCATTGGCAGCGGCTTTGGCTTCGATATCGAGCTGATGCAAGGCGCAGGAGCCTTCGTCTGCGGCGAAGAGACCGCACTGATTGCTTCGATCGAAGGGAGACGCGGCATGCCGCGGCCCCGGCCGCCTTTCCCGGCGACGTCGGGACTCTATCAAAAACCCACCAACATCAACAACGTCGAAA
>JAGMCC010000036.1 GCA_023129355.1 Dehalococcoidia bacterium
TTGGGAACACAGGATTCGAGATCAGGAGGACTTCAACCGACATTGTGATTACATTCACTACAATCCTGTTAAGCATGGGTTCGTAAATTTGCCCGTAGAATGGAAGTACAGCAGCTTCAGGAAATTTGTTGAAAGAGGGTTTTATCCCCAAAGCTGGGGACACATGGTAAGAGAAGAACTCACGGTGATGGATTTGGAATAAGATAGTGGTGGGTTTCGCTACGCTATACCCACCCTACTGCTGTGGACCGGCAAGGAAGCACCGATTGACATAATGTTTGAGTCAGCGAAGGGAGCTTTGTTTTGATGGGCAGCATTCGCTGGCTGCTGACGGTAGCAACGTAGGCTCTCCGTTCCCGAGGAAAGAAGTCCAAGATGGCTAAGTATGAAGAACATCACGAACAGGTTATAAAAGCACACACAGGTGTGGAAGCTATTTATAGCGAAGCAACGTTTACGAGGATTGCGGAAGATGCCGTTTTCTTTCGGAGAAAGGCGGGTGAGGACAATATTGATGACAGCGAAAGAAAGCGTTATTCGAGGATAGCTATATTGCTAATGGCTTTCTACCTGGAATCGCTGTCAAATCTTCTCTGCGACGTTGTGCTGGGTAAAAATCGGAGAAGACCCAAGAAGAACAAGGAAGAGGGTGTGCCTGGGCCCATAAGGAGGGTCAGGGCCGTTTACAAAGAACTCTACGACGGCAAGGAACTAGCTTTGAACATCGATGGCGTTCAAGACGTGTTTACTATCCGGAACAAGGTTATTGCCCACCCGGCAGGGCGTTCTGAGGAGCGCTCTGGCAAGGTTGTTCGGACTCGCGTAGATAAGACGGTCAGTTATAAGAAATTCACAGATTTCCCATTCACCTATTCTCAATTCACACTGTCACATGCAGAAGAAGTCCTTGAAGAGGTCAAGGACTTCTTGACCAGATTCCATGATTTGCTTAAAGATAGGAGACACGAGGTTCCTAAAGATGTACTTAATGCATGCTTTCCCAGAGAGTTGGTCGAATGGAGCAAAGAAGTGGCTAAACACTAGATAAAAAGGATGAAAAAATGTTTCGATATCTGACAGCAGGTGAATCGCATGGCAGGGCGCTGACCGCCATCGTTGAGGGGGTGCCGGCGGGGCTTACTCTCGATGAAGAGTACATCGCCGGTGACCTTAAGCGGCGACAGGGGGGATACGGGCGCTCTGCCCGCATGGAGATCGAGCAGGATAGGGCAGAAATCCTCTCCGGGGTGCGCCACGGCCTCACTATCGGCAGCCCCATCTCGCTGCTCATCTGGAACCGCGACTGGGAGAACTGGCAGGATGTCATGGCAATCTCACCTATAAAGCAGGAGACCGAAAAGGTGACCCGCCTCAGGCCCGGTCATGCTGACCTGGCGGGGGCGATAAAATACGGTCTCGATGACATTCGCCCCATTCTGGAGCGGGCCAGCGCCAGGGAGACGGCGTCGCGGGTCGCCGTAGGGGCGGTAGCCAGGAAGTTGCTCCAGGAGTTCGGTATCGAAATTAAGAGCCACACGATTGCTATTGGGGGCATATCGATAAAAGGCGAAAAAAGCCAAAGAAATTGGGCGAAGGTGGAAAAATCGCCGGTTCGCTGTGCTGAGGCCGAGGCGGAGAAGGCGATGATCGCCGCTATCGATAAGGCAAAGGAGGCCGGCGACACAGTGGGAGGAGTTTTCGAGGTAGTCGCCACCGGTATCCCCATAGGGCTGGGGAGCCATGTACAGTGGGACCGCCGACTCGATGGCAGGATCGCTCAGGCACTAATGAGTATCAACGCAGTGAAGGGGGTAGAGGTCGGGGCTGGCTTTTCGCTGGCAAACCTTCCAGGTTCCCAATCCCACGACATAATCGAGAGAGCAGGTCGAATATGGCACCACGCCACCAATCGAGCCGGTGGCATCGAGGGCGGGATAAGTAACGGCGAGCCTATCATGGTAAAGGCGGTGGTTAAACCCATCCCCACCCTGGGCAAACCGCTACCCTCAGTGGACCTCAAAACGGGTGAGGCAGTCGAGGCACACTCCGAGCGCAGCGACGTCTGTGTGGTCCCCGCCGCAGGGGTGATCGGCGAGGCAATGCTCGCCATCGTCCTTGCCGATGCCATGCTGGAAAAATTTGGCGGCGATCACATAATGGAAACATTGAATAATCACAAGAGCTATCTGGATGCGATGAATAAGAGATAGCACAACTATCGTAAAATACGAAAAAGGAAACACAACGTAATTACCAGAGCCATTTAAAGACGATATCCAAGAATTAGCTAGACGGGCGAAAAGTGCGAAAAAGCGAAAAGGCAAATATCATCCTGACCGGCTTCTCCTTCACCGGCAAATCGGTGGTCGGCAAAGAGGTGGCACAGCGGCTGGGGTGGAATTTTATGGACAGCGACGAGGAGATCGTCGCCCTCTCCCGAAAATCCATCCCCGATATCTTCGCCCAGAACGGCGAGGAGCACTTCCGAAAGCTTGAGCGCCAGGTTCTGCAGAGGGCTTGCGAAGAGAAAGAAACCGTTATCGCCATCGGTGGTGGCGCAATAGTTGACCAGCGCAATCGGGAACTTTTCGCTCGGAGCGGGGTGGTGATCTGCCTTGAAGCGAAGCCTCAGACCATCTACGAGCGTCTCCGCACCAACCAAAAGAACAGCAGTGTGGTACGCCCGCTCCTTGCCGTGGCCGACCCGCTGGAGCGCATCACGCAACTGAAGGCATCGCGCCAGCCCTATTACGCCACAGCCGATTGGTCAGTGTATACCGATAACCTCTCCCTCAATGAGGTCGTGGATGAGGTAGTTCGTGGCTTCGAGCAGGCTCGCGCCCGTCAGGGCGATGCCCCCTTCGTGGTCACCACGCCCACCGAAAGCTACCCGGTCTTTGTAGGCTGGGGTCTCCTGGATGACCTGGGCAGGCGGATGTGCCAGGTTGGGCTCAGCGACTGCGCCAATATCATCAGCGACGAAGATGTCTTTTTGTACCATGGCGAACGAGCGATAAATTCCCTGGAACAGGCTGGTTTCTCTGTAGAGTCCTTTCTCGTGCCCCCGGGTGAAACGACAAAGACCATCGATACCGCAGTGAGGCTCTACGATTGGCTGGTGACGCGCCATGCCGAACGGGGCCATGCCATCGTCGCCCTGGGAGGGGGCATGGTAGGCGACCTCGCCGGCTTCGTTGCCGCTACCTTCCTTCGCGGCCTGCCCCTGGTTCAGGTGCCCACCACCCTCATCGCCATGGCCGATGCTGCCATCGGTGGAAAGGTGGCACTCAATCACCCCCAGGCGAAGAACCTGGTTGGCGCCTTCTACCAGCCCCGCCTGGTAATCGCCGATGTGAGCACCCTGACAACCCTCCCCAAAAGAGAACTAGTCTCAGGGTGGGCTGAGGTGGTGAAGCACGCCTTAATCCTCGACCTGGATTTTCTGGAGTTTCTGGAGGCTAATGCAAATGGACTCGTAGCTCTGGAAGCTGCGGCGACCACAGAGGCGATAAGGCGCAGTGCCTCGCTTAAAGCCATGGTGGTGGGCGAGGATGAAAAGGAGCGGGGGAGGCGTATGATCCTGAATTACGGGCACACCATAGCCCACGGTCTTGAGGCAGCCACCGAATATGAGCGCTTCCTCCACGGCGAGGCTGTCGCCATCGGCATGACGGGTGCTGCGATGCTCAGCGAGCGGCTGGGGCTTATTTCGCACGATATCGTGGCGCGACATGGGAGGCTCATCGAGAGGTTCGGCTTGTCCACCACCTGCTCCGGTGTGGATAGGGATGCGGTGCTGAAGGCGATGGCACTGGACAAGAAGGTGAGGGAGCGGGCGGTACGCTGGGTGCTGCTTGAGGGTATCGGCCAGACCACATTCAGGGACGATGTGTCACGGGAAGATGTGGTGGGCGTGCTGAAGGATTTAGTCTAGGTGTTGATCCATAGCATTCAATCAAGAGCGACATTCAAGACCATACTAAACTATATCGAGGTATTAAAGCCCCGTGAAACTATCCTGCTTACCTTCATCGGATTTTGCGCAGCAGTGATCGCTGGCAGGGGCCAACCACCAATAGACACGCTCCTCCTCGCCACCCTGGCCCTTCTTCTGGGGAGCGGCGCCGCCAACGGACTCACCAACTACCTCGACCGTGAGGTCGATGCCAAGATGGAGCGGGTCAGGCATCGCCCCCTCCCATCAAAGCGGATTTTTCCCGCCTGGAAGATGCTGCCCTGGGCGATAAGCCTGGCGGTCGGCGCCCTTGTCATGGCCTGGTTTCTGCACTACCTCTGCTTCATCTTCGGTTTATTAGGCTTTATCGTCGCAGTGACATGGCGAAAGAGGATAACCTGTGCCTTTCCCCAGGGGGCCATCGCGAGCTGTGCTCCGGTGCTCATCGGCTATGTGGCGATAAGCCACCAGGTAGAGCTGACTCTTCTCCTCCTCTGCATCCTGATCACGATCTGGACACCCCTCCATGTCTGGAGTGTGATGATCGCCAATCGGGATGATTATCGCCAGGCGGGGATCACCTACTTCCCCATCTCCTGGGAGATAAAAGATGCGATAAAGGTGCTCCTGGGGCTGGCCGTGCTCCTCTTGGGGAGCTCCATCGCCCTCTACTACTTCAGCGACCGCGCCTTGGGTATGCTTTATCTGGTGGTAGCAAGCATCCTGGGGATATTAACGGTTTTTGCCACCGCCCGTCTGGTGTTCACCGGCATCTCCCATGACGCCTGGAAAGTTTACAAGCTGACTGCCTTCCCTTTTTTAGGCATTCTCTTCCTCACCATGAGCTTAGACCTTTGGTTAATATAAAGAGGTTTTTATGGATTCCAACCTCGGGGAGTACGAAAAGGGGATCCTCTTCCTCACCATGAGCTTAGACCTTTGGCTACTATAAGGAGGCTTTTATGGATTCCAACCTCGGGAGTACGAAAAGGGGATCCTCTTCCTCACCATGAGCTTGGACCCTTGGCTACTATAAGGAGACTTCAATGATCACAAAGAAGAGGCTTCAACGGATTCCAACCTCTGGGAGTACAAGAAGGAGGCGTTTTACAATTAAGTAAACCCTGACCTCCGTGAGTATGGGAAATTGAAGCTTCAGCTGTTTCCAGCCTTAGTCAATATAAAAAAGAGATTTCAATGTAGTCCAACTTCCACGTAGTGCGAAAGGGCGAAAAAGGTGAAAAAATGGATTTCAAACTTAGTGAGCACGAAAAAATGATCCAGCGCACCGCCAGGGATTTTACCGAGAGGTCGGTAAGGCCAGTGGCGATGGAGATCGACCGCAAATGCGAATTCCCCTTCGAGCTGGCCAGGGAGATGGGCAGCATGGGATACTTCGGGCTGCCCTATCCCCCCGAATATGGGGGAGGGGGTGCCGGATATATCAGCTACGTTCTGGTTATCGAGCAGCTCTGCCGCGCCGCCATGGTGGCCGGGGCGATTATTGGGGTAAACAGCCTGGCTGAGGAGAGCATCTTCCGCTACGGGAGCAAGGGGCAGAAGCAAAGATTCCTCGTTGCCCTGGCTAAAGGAGAGAAGCTCTCCTCCTTTGCCTTCACCGAGGCGGCCACCGGCTCCGACCCCAGAGCCATCGAGACCAGGGCTAGACCCGATGGCGACGATTACGTTATCACCGGTCAGAAGCAGTTTGTCGCCCTTTCTCCAGCCTCCCAGGTGGCAGTGGTATTTGCCAGGGAAGAAAAAGACGAGACGGGTCGACTGAGCGCCTTCATTGTTGAAACCTCCTCACCAGGATACCACATGCGTCACCCCTGCGAGACCCTGGGGGTGAGGGGGCTTTGCCCCGCGGTGATCTACCTCGACGATGTTCGAGTGCCCAAGGAGAACCTCCTCGGTGAGCCGGCCACGGGGTATGGGATCATGCTGGAGGCGATAAGTGTAGGGAAATTGGCGGTGGCCGCCGAGGCGGTGGGCGTGGGGCAGGGTGCCCTGGAGCTCTCTTTAAATTATGCCCGGGATAGGAAGGCATATGGCAGTCCCATCGCAGAGCTGCTCTCGATAAAGTGGCTGCTCGCTGAGATGGCCTCGCGGGTGGAGGCATCACGGTGGCTGACCTATAAAACGGCTTTTCTAAGGGATCAGGGGGCCGGCATAACGAAAGAATCGGCAATGGCTAAGCTTTTCGCCTCCCAGGCAGCGGTCGATGTTACCAGAATGGCGATGCAGGTTCATGGGGCCTACGGCTACATGAAGGATATGGAGATCGAACGGCTATATCGGGATGCCAAGCTCACCGAGATCTATGAGGGGGTATCCGAGATCCAGCGGGTGATCATTGCCGATCACCTTTTGAGGGAAAAGGGTTGAACCCTGATACTAATAAAAGGATAAAACCGATAAATATTTAGGGTAAAGAGTTGAGTTTTGAGGTAACAGAATCCTGCCCTTCTACCGGGGCGCGCGCCGGCATGCTCACTACACCGCACGGCGTGGTGCCGACCCCTGCCTTCATTCCTGTGGGCAGCCAGGCAACTGTTAAGTCCCTCACCCCTCAGGAGATTTCCGCCTTGGGGACAAAGATAGTTATGGGGAACACCTACCATTTATATCTCAGGCCCGGCATCGCAATCATCCAAAAGCTAGGTGGTCTCCATCGCTTTATGAGCTGGACCGGCCCCCTCCTCACCGACAGCGGGGGCTATCAGGTATTCAGCCTGGCTCATCTGCGTCAGGTCAGCGACGAGGGGGTGCTTTTCAGGTCCCACATCGATGGCAGCGAGCACTTCATCACCCCGGAGCTCTCAATCCAGTTCCAGGAGGCGCTGGGCGCCGATATTATCATGGCATTCGATGAGTGCCCCCCGTATACCGACGATCGCAATACGGTGCAGGAGGCCGTGGCGCGAACCCATCGTTGGGCCGAGAGGTGCCGGAGCAGCAAGCAAAGGATAGATCAAGCCCTCTACGGGATCGTTCAGGGAGGCGCCTTCATGGAGCTTCGCCGCCATTCAGCGAGCTTCCTCACCGATTTGGGCTTTGATGGCTACGCCATCGGTGGGTTGAGCATTGGCGAGCCTAAGGAAGTCACGAAGGCTATGGTGGAAGAGACGGTAGCACTGCTCCCTGGGGACAAGCCCCGCTATCTCATGGGGATAGGCTCACCTGAGGACATCATCGGGGGCGTCTCACTGGGGATCGACATCTTCGATAGCGCCCTGCCCACCCGCATCGCCAGGAACGGCGGTTTTTTTACTCGTTATGGCCGAAAAATCATCAGGAACGCCCATTTTAGGGATCGTGAGGGGCCCCTAGATGAGGGGTGCGACTGCGATACCTGCAGAAACTTCTCCGCAGCCTACCTTCATCACCTTTTCCGGTGCGAGGAGCTTCTAGCCTACAGGCTCGCCACCATCCACAACCTGCGCTTTGTAATGAGGCTTATGGAGGAGATGAGGAGGAGCATCCTTGACGGGAGCTTCCCCTCGTTTAAGGAGTCCTTCCTCGATAGTTATCAGCCCACCGATGAGGCGGTGAGGCTCTCCCAACGGCAGAAGGGAATGAAGTGGCAGGAAACAAAGTTTAATTATTAGCAATTCGCCAATCGTGAGAATATATGTTAAAAACCTTCCTGCTTGGCCTGGGAGACGAGCCTCTCTAACACTTCTTCGGGCAGTTGCTTAGCGATGTCGATCTTCTTGACACAGGCAGTTTTGATGCCTCGCTTTTTCGCTTCCTCCCTAAGCTGCTTGGCATCGATCTTTTGGGTCAGCTCCTCAATATCCGTGCTTCCACCCCTATAGCTCGCCATTCACCGTCTCCACCTCCACCCCTTTAGCCGTTACCCAGGCCAGCCCCCGCTCAATATCCTCATCGTTTCCCTCCAAATCCAGCACCACCCAGCCCCATTCCCCAACGATGTCGGCGCGGCGAATACTCGTCACGATTCTGAAATCCCGACCCAGGTTAAAAATCACCGGTTCGGTAACCATCTCCGGGGGGAAGGTGAGTTTCATTTGTCGCTTCGCCATCTCATCCCCCGACAATGCTGTTTTTCACTCCACAGTGCCCCTAATATAGTCTACAATCTCTTGTGACGTGGTGCCAGGACCGAAGACGGTGCTAATTCCAATCTGCTCAAGGAAGGGGACATCCTCCTCCGGGATGATGCCCCCGGCAACCACGATGACATCCAGCCCTTTCTCTTTGAGCTGCGCCGTGATGGCGGGGAAGAGGTCCCGGTGCGCACCGGAGAGAATGCTTAGCCCCACGACATTCACATCCTCCTGGAGCGCGGCTTCAGCGATCATCTCTGGTGTCTGGCGAAGTCCACTATAGATAACCTCCATACCTGCATCACGCAGGATGCGCGCCACAAATTTGGCGCCCCGGTCGTGTCCATCTAAGCCCGGCTTGGCAATCAAGACTCTGATCGTTTCTGCCACGATAGCCCCCTTTTTCGTCCTTTACAGTCGTTACATTTAGATAGTGCAATCAATATCAGGCTAATCTACTCGCACAAGCGCATCATTTAGACCTTCTGGATCAGCTCGATGAGTACCCCTTTGGTGGCGCGGGGGTGCAAGAAGCCGATCCTTCCGGCGAGGCCCTTCCTAGCCTGCTTATCGATAAGCTCCACGCCCCTTGCCGCCAGGGACTTGAGCTCTGCATCGATGTCGTCCACCTCAACGCAGATATGATGAAATCCCTCTCCCTTCTTCTCAATGAATTTGGCGACTCCCCCCTCTGGATCGGTGGGCTCTATGAACTCGATATGGGTGTCGCCCACGCGGATGGTTGCCGCTTTAACCCCCTGGTCCGGGAGCTCTTCTATGTGATCCGCTTTCAGCCCGAAGACGCTGTCAAAGACGCTCAGCGCATCATCGGCGCTATTAACCGCAATCGCAATATGATCAACCCGCTTGATCATTTTTCGCTCCTTTCGTTCGTTACATTATGGCCAGTTTCATCAATCTTTGCCCGCCCGTCTCGCCCTTCTCACCCGTTGCACTATAGGCAGCGTAGTCACTTCAGGATAATCACGCCAGCAGCACACACTCACCGACACACTAGACCGAGGCGAACTCTCGCTGCTCCCCGAAGACGCCCCGCAGCACATCGCACACCTCGCCGATAGTAGCGTAGGCCGCCACGCACTCCAGGACGGCAGGCATAGTGTTCTCCGTTCCCCGGGCAACCTCTTCAAGCCGCTTCAGGGCAGCGCTCACTGCACTATTATCCCGCTCTCGCTTCACCTGGGCCAGACGTTCCACTTGCTTCTTGGCCACCTCAGGGTCGAGACGAAGCAGCCCGGTCGGTTTGGGATAGGGGGAGACGAACTTATTAACCCCGACCACGACCTTATTCCCGCCCTCGATACCCTTTTGATACCGATATGAGCTTTCCTGAATCTCCCGCTGGTGGAATCCCTGTTCGATGGCAGTCAAAGCGCCACC
>JAGMCC010000037.1 GCA_023129355.1 Dehalococcoidia bacterium
TCCAGTGGCTCACCACCAACACCCTCGACCCAGTGAGCCGCGTATGCATCACCACAATCCAGCGACTCTACTCCATGCTCAGTGGGGAGCCAGAACTAGAGGATAGCGAAATTGAGGAGCAATCCGTCTTCGATACCCTGCCACAAGATGTGGGGCCCAAGGAGGTATCCTACAATCCCAATATTCCGATAGAGATGTTTGACTTTATAGTAACCGACGAGTGCCACCGATCCATATATAACCTCTGGCGGCAGGTCCTTGAATATTTCGACGCCTTCATCATAGGACTCACGGCGACCCCCTCAAAGCAGACCCTGGGTTTCTTTAATCAGAATCTGGTTATGGAATATAGCCATGAGCGCGCCGTTGCTGACAATGTAAATGTCGGCTACGAGGTTTATCGAATACAGACCGCGATAACTGAAAAGGGCAGCAAGGTCAAAGCAGGGTTCTGGGTGGATAGAAGGGACAAACTCACAAGACAGACACGATGGAAACAGCTTGACGAGGAACTGGAGTACGCCCCTAGCGAGCTAGACCGGTATGTGGTGGCTCCCGACCAAATAAGGACGATTGTCAGAACCTTCAAGGATAAGCTCTTCACCGACATGTTCCCGGGCAGAACAGAGGTTCCCAAGACACTAGTATTCGCCAAGGATGACTCTCACGCCGAAGACATCGTACACATCATTCGAGAGGAGTTCGACAAGGGAAATGAGTTCTGTAAAAAGATAACTTACAAGACAATGGGAGAGAAGCCTGAGGATTTAATAGCCAGCTTCCGTAATTCCTACAATCCACGTATAGCCGTGACCGTAGATATGATTTCAACGGGTACGGACATCAAGCCCTTGGAGTGCCTGCTGTTTATGAGAGATGTGAAGTCCAGGGTCTATTTCGAGCAGATGAAGGGTCGTGGTACCAGGACCATATCCCCCACAGACTTTCATGCGGTTACCCCTGACGCCACCCACAAGACACGGTTTATGATAGTAGATGCTATCGGCGTCAGCGAGAATGATAAGACTGACTCAAGGCCACTTGAGCGTAAGAGAAACGTGCCATTTGACAAGCTAATCATATCGGTAGCAATGGGTAAAAGGGATGAAGATACGCTCACCTCTCTCGCTGGCAGGCTAGCGGCTATGGACAATGAGGTAGACGCAAGGGACAGAGAGGAGATCAAACAAGCCGCAGGGGGCAAAACTCTAAAGCAACTGGTCAACAGCCTGCTGGACACCGTGGACCCGGATAAGACTTTGGAAAAAGCCAGTGAGCTTTTCCATACCGATGAACCGACACGGGAGCAGATAAGGAGTGCTTCCGAGGAGCTGGTGAAGACCGCCTGCGTGCCCTTCGACAGCCCCACGTTAAGGAACACGATAATCGACATCAAGAGAAGGAGCGAGCAGATTATAGATACGGTGAGCAAGGACTCGGTGATTCTGGCCGGATTTGACGAGAAGGCCAAAGAGAAGGCAAGTACCATCGTTGACACCTTCAAGAGGTTCATCGAGGATAACAAGGACGAGCTCACCGCTCTCCAGATTATCTACAGCAAACCTTACGGCAGGCGGCTGCTGACCTACGAGGAAATCAGGAAACTCGCCGAGGCGATAAGTAAATCTCCCTACCAGCTCACCCCGGAGCTTATCTGGCAGGCCTACGAGAAGCTGGAGAAGGCAAAGGTCAAGGGCGCCGGACCGCAGAAGCTGCTGGCCAATATCGTGTCCCTCATCAGATTTGCCATCGGCGATAGCGATGTCCTTGAGCCGTTCCCCGAGACCGTAGACAGCCGCTTTAGCAACTGGCTGAAAACACAAGGGGAATCGGGGCGGGTATTCACCCAAGAGCAGCTCACATGGCTGGAGATGATAAAAGAGCACATCGCCACCTCGGTGAGTATCGGCATTGACGATTTCGAGCTAGCACCTTTCCACGAAAAGGGCGGTGCGGTGAAGGCTGACAGCCTATTTGAGAGGCAGCTGGACAAACTGCTGGAAGAATTGAATGAGGTGCTGGTGGCGTGATAATCCTCAAGAATGCGCCTTTCCAACTACCTGAAGGATGGATATGGACGAATCTGGGGGAGATTGTTCAAACTACCGAGAACGTATCTCCAAAAGCGGCTCCGGATTTAGAATTTACGTACATAGATATTTCCTCGATTGCTGATTACAGCATTCTGTCACCAAAGAAGTACTTGGGTAGAGATGCTCCGTCAAGGGCTAGGCAGGTTGTTAGGTCAGGAGATGTTCTATTTTCAACGGTAAGAACCTACCTGAAGCATATCTCAATGGTAGGAGATACACGTGATGGAGACATAGCTTCAACAGGTTTCTGCGTTATAAGGCCATGGCGTTTCATAGATGCGAGATTCGTATTCTATTTAATGCAGACAGAGCTATTCTTAAACCCGCTTACACAGATTCAGAGGGGAACAAATTACCCTGCTGTAAGAAATTCCGACGTATTTGTGCAAACGCTACCACTTGCCCCCCTCCCCGAACAGCACCGCATAGTTGCCAAGATTGAGGAGCTGTTCACCAGGCTGGATGCTGGCGTGCAGTCATTGAACAGGATTAAGCTCCAGCTGAAGCAGTACCGGCAGGCGGTTCTGAAGCACGCTTTTGAAGGGAATCTGACAGAGGATTGGCGGGAGGCACACAAGGGTCAGATGGAGCCTACCTCTGTGCTTCTGGAACGGATAAGGGAAGAGCGGGAAAGAAGTGCAGGAGGGAAACATAAAGAAATACCATCGATAGACACATCTGAGTTACCAGAATTGCCGAAGGGTTGGGAGTGGGTAACTTTAGGATTTTGGTCAAAAGAAATATATAGATATCCCACCTTTTATGGGATGCAGCATTTTAGTCAGGGAGTCCCGGTCATTAGAGGCGAGCACATCAACCTAGATGGAACAATTTCACACAATTGGCATAACTACTGGTATGTCGATGATAGAATATCACAGAGTTTTCCCAGAACTATCGTGGAATATGGTGACTTGATAATGAGTGTTCGTGGTTCAGTAGGTAAAATGGGTTTTGTGGATGAGCAGTTATGTGGTGCACAAGTTTCACCAAATTGCCTCAGAATATCGCCTTTCAAAGATTTATGTGCTTCAAAATTTGTATTATATTTCCTGAAATCAGCTTTGGGGCATGAACTTATAACAAGACTCATAAGTGCTACGACTATACAAACCATAAAAAGTTCTTTGATAGCTAACATTAATATTCCTCTCCCGCCTCTCCTAGAGCAGCACCGTATCGTTGAAGAAATCGAGCGGTGTGTCTCTATAACTGAAGAAATTGAGAGGGTCGTAGAGCAAAGCCTAAAACAAGGGGAAAGACTGCGCCAGAGCATACTGAAACGAGCCTTCGAGGGCAAGCTGGTGCATCAGGACCCGACTGACGAACCGGCGGAGAAACTGCTGGAGCGAATAAAAGCGGAGAGGGCATCGAGAGAGGATGGAAAGAAAGCGACGGTGAAGAGCGGGAACAGGTTCAATACAAGACAAGGGAGGCTGATATAATATGGCAAACGAGTCAGCGGCAATCGTCCAGAAGTTGTGGAACTACTGCAATGTCCTCCGTGATGACGGCGTGAGCTACGGGGACTATGTGGAGCAGCTGACCTATCTCCTATTCCTGAAGATGGCTGATGAGCAGACCAGGCCGCCATTCAACAAGCCATCAGGTATTCCTCAGGGTCTTGACTGGCAGAGCCTTCTCAAGAAGGACGGCGATGCCCTAGAGGTGCACTACCGCCATATCCTAGAGTCACTGGGCAGGGAGAAGGGGATGCTGGGCATCATCTTCAGGAAGTCACAGAACAGGATTCAGGACCCGGCCAAGCTGAGACGCCTGATTGAGCTAATAAACGAAGAAACGTGGGTGGGCTTGGACATCGACGTCAAGGGGGCCATCTACGAGGGGCTGATCCAGAAGAACGCTGAGGACATCAAGAGCGGAGCCGGGCAGTACTTTACCCCCAGACCTCTCATCAAGGCCATCGTGGCCGTTATGAAGCCGCAGCCAGATACAACCATCTGCGACCCAGCCTGCGGCACCGGTGGCTTTCTCCTGGCGGCGCACGACTACCTATCAAACAACTACCAGCTGGACAAAGACCAGAAGACCTTCCTGAAGCTCAGCGCCCTGAAAGGTAAGGACATTGTTGATAATGTGGTGAGACTATGCGTGATGAACCTCTACCTCCACGGAATAGGCGGCGACGAAAGCCCCGTTGAGGTGGGCGACTCGCTTGTTGCCGACCCGGGCGACCGCTATGACATGGTGCTCACCAATCCGCCCTTCGGCAAGAAGAGCAGCATCACCATTGTGAATGCCGAAGGTAAGGCTGATAGGGAGTCCATGATTTACGAGCGTCAGGACTTCTGGGCAACCACATCCAATAAGCAGCTTAACTTCGTCCAGCACGTAAAGACGTTATTGAAGATAAACGGGAAAGTCGCCATCGTTGCGCCCGATAATGTACTGTTCGAGGGTGGTGCCGGCGAGACGGTGAGAAGGAAGCTACTCCACGAGTGCGACGTCCACACCCTCTTGAGGCTGCCGACTGGCCTGTTCTATGCTCAGGGCGTGAATGCAAATGTCCTATTCTTTGATCGAAAGCCAGCAAGCGAGAAACCGTGGACGGAGAAACTATGGATATATGACCTGAGAACCAACATGAATTTCACTCTGAAAACGAGTCCTATGCAATACGAAGACCTTGAGGACTTCGTTTGTTGCTACAACGCGGAAAACCGCTTTAACAGGCAGGAAAGCGAGCGGTTCAGAGCCTTTTCCTATAACGAGCTCATGCAGAGGGACAAGGTAAGCCTCGACATATTCTGGCTGAAGGACGAAAGCCTTGAGGATTCGGAGAACCTGCCAGCACCAGACCTAATTGCTAGGGACATCACAGATAATCTTGAGTCAGCACTGGAGCAATTCAGGAGTATCTATGAGGACTTGGTAGAGAAGTGATCGATGTGTTGCATTCTCTCTAGCTATTCCAAAGTATTCACCATATACTCGGGTAGCCCCCGTAAGCTGCCTGGCTGGGCGCTTGCCCTGGCCAAGATCCTGCTGATAGCATCTCGCAATATTAACGACGGATGCCTCGTCGAGAATCATAGAATGGCCGCAGCATTTTGCTGGCTTACACTTGCTAACATGACTGGTTCCGCAGTGTTGCCTTTCCCCAGCGATTGCACTAGTGGCAGTTTGCTGATAGAATTCCATTGAACTAAGCACTGGACTAGGTGGAAAGGCTAAAGGCCAAGCTGAAGGTTCTTTGTATCGTCCACTTAGCTCCACTTTTTAGTATTAGAAAGGGGGTCTCCATGACCAAGTTTTCAGCACTTTTTCAGCCAGGCAGGATAGGCACAATGGAGCTGAAAAACAGAATTGTAATGTCCTCTATGGGCGTTCTCCTGGTCGATAGCGAGGGGGCTGTCACCGACTACCTTCTCGACTACTACCGGCCGAGGGCGGCAGGCGGCGTCGGGCTGGTTAATACCCAGTGTGCCTCGGTGAACGTTGAGGCAAAAGCGATGTACTGCCTGGGGATATTCGATGATGGATTCATCGAAGGCTTGAAACAGCTTTTTCAGGTAATTCACGAGGAGGGAGCCAAGGTTTGCGTCCAGTTGATGCATCACGGCTATCTGATCGCCACCGCAGGACTGCTACCGCCAGGGATAACCGCAAGGGTGCCGTCAATTACATCCTGGATGCCCAGTGATATGCCAATTGCTGAGGTTAGCGAGCAGGACATCGATGGTTATGTGGAGGACTTCGCCCGGGCGGCGCGCCGGGCTCAGCAGGCCGGCGCCGATGCGGTGGAGTTCCACGCCTGTCACGGTTGTCTGCCCGGCGCTTTCATGTCCCCAGTGACCAACCTCAGGACGGATAAATACGGTGGCAGCGAGGAGAACCGAATGCGCTTCCCGCTCCGCATTGTGGAGCGGGTTAGGCAGACGGTGGGGAAAGATTTCCCGCTAACAGTAAGAATCAGCGCTAGCGACGAGGTTGACGATGGGACCACTATCGAAGAGGCGATGCGCCAGGCAGCCATGTTCGAGGAGGTGGGCATCGATGCTATCAACGTCTCCGCTGGTATCGAGTACATGACCGGATTGAACATACCCTGCTATGCCTACCCCGAAGGCCCCATGGTGCAAATGGCGACGAAGATAAAGGGCGCCGTTAGTGTGCCGGTGATCGCCGTGGGTCGGATAACGCCGGAGTTGGCGGAGCAGGTAGTAGCGGAAGGCGGGGCGGACTTCGTTGCCATAGGTCGTCCCCTGCTAGCAGACCCCCAGCTAGCCAACAAGCTCAAAGATGGTCGCCATGATGACATTAGACCATGCATATATTGCAATAACTGCGTCAGGCTGGCATTGCCGATGACCTGCACAGTAAACCCGTGGTTGTATCGGGAGAGCATCCCCCTCCCTCCAGCCGTGCAGAAGCCGAAAAAGGTCATGGTTGTTGGCGGCGGCCTGGCTGGCATGCAGGCGGCGGTTCTCCTGGCGGAGCGGGGACATAACGTCTCCCTCTATGAGAAGAACAACGTGCTTGGCGGGCAGTGGAATATCGCCACTCAAATGCCGGGGAAGGAGGTGTTTGCCTCTTTTACTGAATACCTAAAGCGTTCCCTGGATAATTCCAAGGTCTCCATCAAGTTTGGCACCGAGGTTACCAAGGATATGGTTCTGGAGACAAAGCCAGACGCGGTTGTCGTCGCCACGGGAGCTACCCCTCTGCTATTAAACATCCCCGGAGCTGATGGCAAGAACGTGGTTCAAGCCGTCGATGTAATAACAGGCAAGGCACAGGTGAAAGGTAAGGCGGTGGTGATAGGGGGGCGCTTCATAGGCATTGAAGTGTCAATATGGCTGGCAGAGCAGGGCAAGGACGTAAGCATAATAACACTGATGAGGCTCGGAGAGGATGGTAACAAGCTGGAGCTCTTCACCTTCAAGACCCTGACGAAGCGGCTAATCGACCTGAGGGTGCCTATATACTCGCACACTCCGGTGGTTGGTATCACCAAGGGCTCTGTGGTTACCCAGTGGGGGCAAGAGATCTTCCATATTCCGGCTGACACCGTGGTTATGGCAGTTGGCGCGCAGTCGGAGAATAAACTGGCGCAAGAGCTTAAAGGGTTGGTGCCAGAGGTATACAAGATAGGCGACTGTGAAAAGCCCCGCGATGCCGCCTCCGCAACCTACGATGCGGCCAGGGTGGCGGAGAGGATTTAGGCCAATTGGCTAAATCGCCAAGGCGGCACGGTAACCGTCCTCAACGGCTCCGTGTATCAGACGCAGTTCGGAGCAGTCACCGACAAGATGAATCTGGGGAACCTTGCCCTCTATCTGCTGCAAGAGCGCCTTATTAGGCTCCATGCCCCCGGCCAGAACCACCGTATCCGCGGCGATGGCCTGTTTCTCCCCCTCACTATCGGTAATGTTCACACCGCGGGGAGTTATCTCCTCAAAATCCACATTCTTGAGCATGGCGACCCCCGCCTCACGAAGACGCGGCATAAAATTCCACCTCCTCCCTATCGACATCTCTATAGCCATATCCGTGCTACTTTCCAGGATGGTCACCTCTCGGCCCCTCTCCACCAAGAACTTCGCCAGCTCACAGGCAACCATATCACCGCCGATGATGGCAACCCTTTTCCCCAGGGGCATCCAGTATCCTGTCAGCCGCCTCAACGATGGCACGCTCAATAGGCCCGGCATCAGGGCACTAGCCAGGGAGAGGGCCCTCTTCTGCCACCATGAGAGCTTTTCAGACGTGCCACTCACCATCTGCCGCAGGTCCTTACCGCTGATGACACTGGGCAGAGCAGCCCCGGGAAGCTGAGGGGTTGTGAGGTTTCCTCCCAGAGCCAGGATGACCACATCCGGCTTGATATCCTCGATCAGCGCGGGGGTAACCTCCACACCAAGCTTGACCGTTATCGGCAGCTTCCCCACCTGGGCTATCAGGTAGTTGAGGAAGTCCTCGTTGTCTGCATTGGCAACAGAGGCAAACACCAGTGAGCCACCCAGCCGGCACCCCTTATCACAGATGGTTACATCATGCCCTCGCAAAGCCGCCACCCTGGCGGACTCCATGCCACCGGGGCCGCCACCGACCACCAGGACCTTCTTCGGTTGCTTCGCCGGCTCGATCCTGAGCTCGGCCTCCTTGCCGGCGGCTGCATTCACCGCGCAGAATACCGGCTCACCCCAGAAAGCCTGGGAAACGCAGTGGTAGCATAGGATACATGGCCTGATATCTTCCATTTTTCCCGAGGCAACCTTGTTGGGGTATTCGGGGTCGGCCAGGATCGCCCGAGCCATGGCAATGAAGTCCGCCTTGCCCCGGCGCAGTACCTCCTCGCCAAGCTCGGCACTGATCCGGCCCACGGCGATCACCGGGATGTTGACCACCCTCTTGATCCCTTCGGCTAAGGACACCAGGTTGCCCGGCGGGTAAACTATCGGTGCGTCGTAAAAACCGCCCCTAATGCCCCCGTAACCGCTTACGTTGATGGCATCCACCCCCGCCTCCTCGAACATGCGCGCCAGCTCTAAACCCTCCTCGGTGGTAATGCCCTCCTCGAGCCCGAACTCCCGGCCATCCATCCGGATCCACACCGGATAGTCCGCCCCCACTCTATCCCTGACCGCCTTGACCACCTCCAGCACTATCTTCACCCTGTTCTTGAGGTCTCCGCCATATTCATCGGTACGCTTATTGCAGGACCGGGAGAGGAACTCGCTGAGGAGGTATCCATGGGCAGCGTGTATCTCCACTCCATCTATCCCGGCCTCCTTCACACGCCTTGCCGCCTCACCGAATTTTTCTACGATCTGGTGGATCTGCTCCACTGTTAGCTCCACAGTCTCCAGCTTAGCGGGCATATTGGCGAAGCGCGCCGCGAGCCGGGGGATCTCCACCGCTCCCATGTCCTGCATCGCATCGCCCATCGGTATCGAACCGGCGGACGAACTCACCGGCTGGCGACCATGGCACATGTCTTCCGTGGCGATCTTGCCGCCGCGCTGCAGCTGGATGGCGAGCTTGGCGCCGTGGCGGTGGACGGCTTCAGCCATTTCCCTTAAGCCGGGGATAAACTTGTCATCGGAGAGGCCCAGCTGGCCGGGCAGAACCTTCCCATCGGGATGATCGATGGCACCGATCCCCATGACGATGAGGCCCACACCACCCTTCGCCCGCTCTTCATAGAAATCCTTTATTCGGTCATCGACAAAGCCATCCTCCTGTTCAAGGCTGGTCCCCATTGCGGACTGCACAATCCGGTTCTTGAGCTCCATTTTCCCGATGCGCCCGGGCTCGA
>JAGMCC010000038.1 GCA_023129355.1 Dehalococcoidia bacterium
GGCCGCCGCTACCGCCGCCAGGACGAGATCGGCACGCCGTTCTGTGTGACGGTCGACTTCGACACCCTCGAGGACCAGGCGGTCACCATCCGCGAGCGCGACAGCATGAAGCAGATCAGGGTGCCGGTAGCGGAGCTAACACGAACGCTGGAGCTAAAACTTTCCGGCGAGCCCCTCGACGTGTTGCCCCCAGGCGGCAAATACTGGCTCGGGTTCGAGGGGTAAAGGGAGTATTTTGAGAAATAATGCTCTTTACGACCAGCCAAATTTGAGGTATAATGCTGATGCGAGACGTAATCAAAATACCAAAAATAGGTATCCTAGCTATTTTATCTTATAACGGATACCGCTGATATGGGCATCTTTGACGTGTTCGTGGATAACTTTACCTGTTTTAGAAGTTATTATATGAATAGTACACACATATTGAAGATGTTCGTCGTAATATGAAATAATGCGGCTGGTGCCACCGGGGGATTTTTTTGCCGGAACTTGGCTCTGTTCTACTTCGAGTAATTTACCGGAATGCATTTTCAGCCAATAGTTCCGCTCCTCCAACAGATTTTTAAGCTTGGCTTTAGTCGCGGATTGAAAGTCGACCATATCAGCTCTCAGAGTTATCAGCGAATGATGCTGGCTGGAGGCAGTGATGCAACAAGGACATTTCACTATAGCTTTGGAAGATTTCAGCAGAGGAAAGATTAGAGTTGCTCGACTCAAGCAATTTGTTGAGGATCGTCTTTTTGAGTTGCGCCAAATCCCTATAATGACGGAAGAAAAGAGGGTGCTTTCGACAATTGAACTTTACTTGCATGAAATCAGCGAAGGACAAAGATCGGAGCATGAGCTACATACCTATGTTCAGTCCATTCTGGGCGATAATACACCAGTTAAGATAATCCCACAGGCCGCAAAAGGCTTCTTGACAGAATTCGAAATGCCTTCGACCTCTACTACCTCCCCTGAAATTATACAATCTGTGATATCCTCTGGCGAAATGACCACAATCCGTGTTGAAATATCTAGCGGGATTCCGGCTGAGGCGAGTGTCCAGTAACAATACGCTGGTATTGCACACGGAAGGGGACTTTAGTTATGAGAGTATCATTGAGATACAAGTGAAACCAATACAATCCTTCCATTGTAAAGGGAAATTGCATATCCATAATGATATTCTTGCCTCGTTCTTCCCCTTCAAAGTGAACAGATAACAGCATTGGATCCTTCATTTCTCCCGAGGGCAGCTCGGGTTGAACCTTCAGTTCATGCCGCCCACGTGCTTGTCCCGATTTAAGCATTATCACTAATTTCATAGGACGCCGTACTTCTGGCATCTCTAAAGGGGCATCAGGACCAGGGACTGAATGCGTCAATCTGTCCACTACGCGTATCAAGGAGAGTGCTCCAGTTTTGTCCTCAAGGACGGAATCACAGAACGCTGCTACCTGTATGTACGGGCCCGTTTCGAAAGTCATACTCACCCCCTAGATTTTCCTCATGCAAGGAGTATATGTTGCTGGCTGCATGGTGTCAACTACATGGTGCCAAGTATTTATTAATTATTTGTGAAGAGAACTAGATTCTCTCATCCTCCACACGACCATGATATATAGTGATACAATATATTTGTGGGAATGTGCGCTGCGGAGATAACAGCCCTCTGTTGACACACATCACCGGCAAAGGCTATAATCAATCGACCCATTTAACTACCATATATAGGGAGTGAGTATGGCTAAAAAGGAAGAAAAGAAAAAGGAAGAGATAATTCTGGATAGGAGTAAGGACCGCATCATCAAGATGCAGACTGAGAGCGGCTTTGAGCCCAAGCCCTCCTACGGCCCCGACGATTTGAAGGGTTGGGACTACGCCAGGGATTTGGGTAACGACGGCGAGTTCCCCTACACCCGGGGTATGTATCCTGGCATGTACCGCAACCTGCTCTGGGTATCGGCGCAGGTTCTCCAGCGCGAAACGATAGAGAAGAGCCGGGCTGAGCAGGAGGTCATCTGGATGGGCGGTGCCCCGGTGTTCTATTACGGTGCTGGCGACGTGAATAGAACTGGACTGGATCCAGATCACCCGCTAGCCAAATATGATGCCGGCTATTGCCCCGAATTCTATTCATTGGAAAGGATGGGAAGGGCTCTGCAAGGCATTTCAATGGAAAGCGGGATCTTTCAGTTCCATGGCGCTTCCTCGCAGCTGGACGATACAATGTGCGTAGCTCAACTGGCTGCAGTGGCGGAGAAGCGCGGGGTGGACAAGGCCAAGATCAGGGGCTCCTGCATTAACGACCCCATAGATAACATGGCAACCGCTTTCAGCATCGACTTCCCCTTTGAGATGAGCATGAGGCTACATGGCGACCTCACCGAGTACATCGTCAGGGAGATGCCAACATACTCTCCCTTCTCCCCCATCGCCTACGACCTGTGGGAAGCTGGCTGTACTATAGTGCAGCAGTTGGGCATCGGAATGTGCTCGCTCACTGCCTACAATCAGATAGCGGTGGACCGTGGCATACCGTTCGATCAGATTGGCCGCAGGGCCACCATCGGCATGGCATCTTCCATGGACTTCTTTGAGACTGTATGTATGATTCGGGCAGCACGGAGAATGTGGGCCAGGATCGCTAAAGAAAGATTCGGGGCAAACGATCCAAAGCTGTGCCGGCTGCGCATCGCAATCAGGACCCCGGGTCAAACGCTTACCCGGCAACAGCCATTGATTAACATTGCCAGGGTTGCATTTCAGGCACTGGCCGCGATACTGGGTGGCGCCAGCGCCATGGATTACTCCAGCCATGATGAAGCCGTGGGCATACCATCAAAGGAGGCCCGGATGGTGACTCTGGCGATGAACCACATCATCGCTCAGGAAACCGGGGTCGGCCTCACTGCTGATCCCCTCGGCGGCTCCTACTATGTAGAGTGGCTCACCAACAAGCTGGAAGAGGAAGCCACCAAACTGATGAAGAAGATAGATAATATGGGTGGGATACTGAAAGTTGCCGAGAGCGGATGGCTACGGCAGTTGGTCCGTAACGCGCGTGATGAAAGGCAGGCGGCACTGGATAAGGGCGAACAGATCCAGGTGGGTATGA
This sequence comes from Dehalococcoidia bacterium, assembly GCA_023129355.1. Classification (GTDB taxonomy): domain Bacteria; phylum Chloroflexota; class Dehalococcoidia; order E44-bin15; family E44-bin15; genus E29-bin15. The sequence goes on from JAGMCC010000038.1 coordinate 3,107, forward strand.
ACTTCTTCAGGCAGGGCGAGGAACCACCCTATCCGCAGTATGAATTCGAGGACATGGACAAGGTGCAGGCGGAGCTCTTCGCAGAGGTTAAAAACCTTAAGGAAAATCGCGATATCAAAAAAACCCGCGAAGCCCTATTGACGCTGAGAGAGAAGGCCAAGGGCACCGAAAACCTGATGTACCCCATAATCGAGGCGTTCAAAGCAGATGCTACCCGCTCAGAGATACTGGGGATGATTCGCGAGGCCTACGGCTACATCTACGATACAGTGGATATGATCGAGAGGCCAGAGTTCCTGAACTAGTGGCTCATCGCGTCTTTAACTACCGGAGGTGAAATGGACAAGGATAAAAGGAAAATACGCATTTTGGTGGCCAAACCCGGCACCGACTCACACTACAAGGGAGCGGAGCTACTGTGCCAGATACTCAGAAACGCCGGGATGGAGGTGATCTACACCGGCAGGTACCAGACATCGGAGATGATCGTGAATGCCGCCATTGCGGAAGACGTTGATGTTGTGGCCTTGAGCTCTTTGGCATGGTCGCAGAAGGCCTACTATACCGAGGTTGCCCGAATGCTTAAGGAAAGGGGCGCCGGCGATATTTGTGTGGTTGGTGGTGGGATCATCGCTGAGTCAGATAAGCCTGCCCTCCTGGCAGCAGGGGTTACTGGCCTATATGGTCCGGGTACTCCCTACCAGGAGATGATCGATCACATCGTGCAGCGGGTAAAAAAAGATAGGTGGCATGAGAATTAGCTCCACGACCCGGTTCGATGGAATCTAAAAGGAGGCTATATAATGCAAACTGAGCAGCACTTTTCAGCGTCAGGGATACCGATAAAGGATATCTATACCCCTGAGGATACGAAAGACCTTGACTATGATAAAGACCTCGGCATTGCTGGGGAACCCCCCTTTACCCGGGGTCCATATACCACAATGTATCGCGGGCAGGTATGGACCATCAGGCGGTTAAGCGGGTTTAACACGCCAGAAGAATCTAACAAGCTCTACCGGCAGGAATACGAGCTAGGACAGACAGGTTTCTCGGTAGCCCCGGATATCACAACTTCCGTTGGGGTCGATGCTGACGACCCTATGGTCGAATACGAGATCGGCCATTCCGGCCTGCCATTGAATTCCATTGAAGATGTGGAGACAGCCTTTGAAGGTTTGCCTATCGATAAGGTATCGACGTATCTGGCGGAGAGGGGACCGATAACGGCTATGTATTTCGCCGTGGCCGAGAAGAGGGGAATAGACCTAAAGCAGCTGAGAGGCACCACCGCAGGCTGCATGCTCAGTTGGGCTTGTTTAAACATCCCCCTACAGCCGCCACCCAGAGGATACCTGAGATACGGGGTAGATTTTATCGAGTGGTGCAGCGAGGTAGCCCCCAGGTGGAATCCAATAAACCATGATTCCTACAACCCGCGTGACCTCGGACTGAACGCATTTGAAGAGCTGGGCCTACTTTTCGCTGCAGCCATAGATTTCATCGAGGAAGAGAAACGGCGGGGGAGGGTTCCTTTAGACCGCTTCGTGAGACGTTTCTCCTTTAATACAGCAGCCCACAATGACTTCTTTGAGGAAATAGCCAAGATACGAGCGGCACGGCGTATCTGGTACAAGATCGTTACCGATAGATATGGCATACAGGATCCCAACTGTGCCAAGTTCCGCGTTCACGTTCAATCTTCAGGCTCCACCCATACCGCTCAGGAGCCGTATAACAACCTCATCCGCATTGCCTACCAGACGCTTGCCGCTGTTCTGGGTGGAGCTCAGTCGATACATGCCAATGGATACGACGAGGCGGTTTGCCTGCCTACGGACCAGTCGATGCTGCTCTCTATTAGGACCGAGCAGATCGCCGCACTTGAAACCGGTGTAACAAACACGATTGACCCTCTTGGTGGTTCCTATTACGTCGAGTCGCTGACCAATGAATTGGAAGAGCGCACCTGGGAATATATCAAGATGATAGAAGACATGGGCGGAATGGCACAGGCCATGCAGGACGGTTGGTACCACAGACTTCTCAGGGAGAAGCCGATTGAGCGGCAACAAAAGGTGGATTCCGGTGAGATCCCAATTGTTGGCGTGAATACCTTCCGCTTCGAGAAGGAACCCTACAAGGTGCCCATTTTCAAGCCGGACCCGGCAACATCACGGGAAATTCAGGCTGAGAAGCTAAGGAAGTTCAGGGAAAAGCGTGATAAAGCAAAACACGCTGAGGCTATGAAGAGACTAGTCGAGGCCTGCAACAGCGACGAGAATGTTTACCCGTACGTTTTTGAGGCGGTGAAAGTAGGTGCCACCTTTGGAGAGGTATCGAAGGCACAGGTCGATGTCTATGGGGAATGGCCCTATCCAATAGGACTCTAAACGGAGCCTGCGATATGGATGAGAGCAAGATTAAGATCCTAATGGTCAAGGCGGGGCTGGAGGGGCACTGGGCTGGGCTGATCGTGGTCAGTAATGCGATGCGAGATGCCGGCTTTGAGGTCATCTATGGGGGCAACATGACTCCGGCGGAGGTCGCAGCGACGGCTGCACAAGAGGATGTCAACGTAGTGGGGATCAGTAGTCTAACCGCAAACTATATGCTTACGGTTCCCGCAGTCATCAGGGGGCTTAAAGAGCGGGGCAAGGGGGATGTGTTACTGCTCCTGGGCGGGACAATCTATGAGGATGATTTCGATGCGCTCAAGAAAATGGGCGTTGCGGGAATCTTTACCCCGGGAACACCGATGGAGGAAATCATCAACTTTGTCCGCGAGAAAACCTCGGCTATGGTAAAATAGAGGTCAGCACGCCGAAAAGCTGGTCACTGATAAACGAACGGCTATCTATTTCGATAGCCGTTTGAAATATTATGGCTGGCTTCATCCTTTGGGACTGATTTCTAGAAACTCCGATTTAAGCTGCGCTGGGCGGTAGCCAGAGAATTGATTGAGCGTCACGCGAATATCACTGTTCAGGTCCAGCCCAACGCCCGGCATAGCCAAGCGCTGGGATTTGAGGATGGTATCTTGCGCGTCAAGATCGCGGCACCGCCGGTGAAGGGAAAGGCTAATAGAGAGCTTGTCAGGTTGTTGAGCCAGCTCCTCGGGGTCAGCAAGGGCAGCATAACAATAGGACGCGGGCTTACCGGCAGAAGGAAGGTCATCGCTATTGCCGGGCTCGATCGAGACCAGATTATAGAGCGAATGAAGAGGTTGGGGGCGTAATCTTGAGCATGAGAATCCTTCATTTCGCCGACCTGCACCTGGGGGTAGAGAACTATAGCGGGGGCATCAACCCCGATACTGGACTCTCATGGCGCCTCCACGGTTTCCTCGCCGCCCTCGATGAGGTTGTGGCATATGCTCTAAACAATGACATTGACCTCGTTCTCTTCTGCGGCGATGCCTACAGGAGCCGCGAGCCATCTCAGACCCACCAGCGAGAGTTCGCCCGCCGCATCTGGAAGCTGGCATCGGCCGGCATTCCCGTCTTCCTCCTCATTGGCAACCACGATCTCCCTAATGCCATCGGTCGCGCCACCACAATGGAGATTTTTCGCACACTGGAAATTGAAAATGTTACCGTGGCCAATGCCCCAGGTAATTACCGAGTGGAAACAAAAGCGGGGCCTCTCCAGGTGGTCGCCTTGCCCTGGGCGAGGAGGAGCGCCCTGCTGAGCCGGGAGGAGACAAAGAACCTCACCTTCGATGAAGTGAATGAGCGGCTGGAGAGAATCATCACCGACCGCCTCAACCAGGAGGTCGCGGCGCTGGAACAGGGCTTGCCTGCCATCCTCGCCGCCCATGTTTCCCTTTCCAATGCCAAGTATGGCTCGGAGCGGGGCATGATAATGGGGCACGATTATGTGCTGCTACAAAGCAATGTGGCGAACCCTGCCTTCAATTACATCGCCCTGGGCCATATCCATAAGCAGCAAGTGCTCTGCGAGAACCCACCCGTGGTCTACCCCGGGAGTCTCCAGCGTATCGACTTCAGTGAGGAGGAGGACGAAAAGGGGTTCTTCGTCGTTGAGATTTTTCCCAAGAAGCAAGACAGGCTGGCATCCTTTGAGTTCCATCCGGTGAGGGCGCGGCGCTTCCTCACCATCAGGGTAAATGTCGGTGTCCAGGAGGCCGACCCCACCCAGGCGGTACTCAGTGCCATTGCCCGCCATGATGTAACCGATTCCATTGTGCGGGTCCAGGTGGCGATCACAGAGCGGCTTGCCGGGCTGCTTAGTGAGGGGGAGATCCGCAGGGCGCTAAAGGATGCCCACTTCATCGCTGCTATTGCCCGGGATGTGGCGCGGGAGCGCCGTCAGCGGATGGCTGGCTGGTCCGTCGAGGGGATAACACCCCGGGAGGCGCTTAAGGCTTATCTTGAGGTAAAGAAACCTGAGGTAGAGCCTAAATTGCTTCTTGAGTATGGCGAGAGGCTTATACAGGAGAGTGAATCGGAGGAGTAAAAGGGGTGAGGGGAGCGGGGAGAGCGAAAAAAGCCTATAGTCCAGCCACGATCCTGTCATAGCCCTCTACGATGCTTCTCACCACATCGCCGGCGCTCACGATCCCATCGATCATACCGGCCACCGCACCGCATATCACCCCATCGCGAACAGTGTCTCCCTGCTGCACTGCCGCATCCGCTGACTCGGGAGACGGTACGGTTAATAGTTTTTCGGAGGAAGCGCCAGCGTTCTCTGCCTCTTGAATATGCCTGGTCAGCTCACTTTTTAAGCCTCTGATGGGTACAGACCCCCGCCCGGTGATCACAGTAGAGGTGTCGCTGGCTGCCACAATGGCATTTTTGTAGTTTTGGTTAGCAATGCATTCATGGGTAGCGATGAAGCGGGTGCCCATCTGCACCCCCTCCGCCCCCAGGGCGAGGGCGGCAGCGAAACCCCGGGCATCGGCGATCCCCCCGGCTGCAACTACCGGGATGCTCACTGCATCCACCACCTGTGGGATTAGGACAAAGGTAGTGAGCTCATCCGGGCTATTGATTCCACCTGACTCATATCCCTCGGCGATCACTGCGTCCACACCGTTCTTCTCGGCCCCCTTGGCATGTCTCACCGAGGCCACTACATGGAGAACCCTGACACCGTGCTCCTTCAGGTAGCTCGTATGAAGGGCCGGGCTTCCTGCCCCCATAGTAACCGCCCGAACCCCCTCCTCAATAGCGATATCGATGAGGCTCCGGTCTTCTCCGATAAGTTGTATGGAGAAATTCACCCCGAAGGGCTTATCGGTGAGGCTTCTCGCCTTTCTAATCTGGCTCCTGAGGTTCTCGGCGACCTTTCCCCAGTCGGGCTCCCCGGCGTTGGGGCTGATTATACCTAGCCCTCCGGCATTGGAGACAGCAGATGCCAGCTCGGCGTTGGCGATCAGGCTCATCCCCCCTTGAATTATGGGATACTCAATACCCAAAAGCTCGCAGACTCTTGTCTTCTTCACCTATCCCCCCTTTCATTTGGAGATTTACTTTAGGCTGGTCACCACCTTGGAGTAGCCCTCAATAATGCTTCTTACCACGTCGCCGGCGCTCACGATCTCATTGATGACCCCGGAGATGGCACCGCAATAGAGCTCGCCTTCTTCCATCTTGCCCTCTAATTGGCCTATCCGCGACGGGGCGAAACCAATGACCGCTAGAAGCTCCTCTGCAGTGGCCCCCTGACGGTCCAGCTCGGCGACCTTGGCCAAGAACTCGTTTTTAAGCCCTCGTGTGGGGGCAAGCCTTCTCCCGGTGACCATGGTCCCCGTGTCCGTTGCGGCTACGATCCCGTCCTTAAAATTCCGGTGGGCGACACACTCATGGGTGGCGACGAAGCGGGTGCCCATCTGCACTCCCTCCGCCCCTAAGGCCATGGCAGCAACAAAGCCCCGCGCATCGGCGATTCCCCCGGCGGCAACCACCGGGATGCTCACCGCATCCACCACCTGGGGGACGAGGACGAGGGTGGGAAGCTCGTCGAAGCCATTGTGCCCGCCGGCCTCGAAACCCTCGGCAATCACCGCGTCCACCCCCCTTCTTTCAGCGCCCCTGGCCTGCCTTACCGAGGCCACCAGATGAAGAACCGTGATCCCTACTTCCTTTAAGCGAGGGGTGTAAATTGCGGGG
>JAGMCC010000039.1 GCA_023129355.1 Dehalococcoidia bacterium
ATTATGCACAAAAAGCATATTGGGCGCGAAATCCTCAATTACCGCAGCCAACTGCCGTTTCAACTCCAGACGAGAGGTATTAAAAGCACTCCTAAGTTTGGTCTCGCTGGCAAAGTCTGCTATTCCACGGTCGAAAAGATTCCTCACCATAGTCACCACTGCTTCGCTGTCGAACTCTAATGCAGGTATTTGAAAGTCGGCCCAATCGTATGCTGAGCAAACCGCTACATTATGGCCCATTGCTTCCAGGAGATCTCGACGTTTCGCCATCTCCAAAGAAACACCGTCTGTGCCCGCCGAATCCAGCGGATCCACACTTGCTTGCTTTTCCGTTATTCTTCTAGCCGGAGCGGAGCGAAAATGAATAAAAAGCACTCTCATCAGAGTCCCTCATTCTGATCAGCGTCTGCTACTATTTCGTTTCTTAGTATAAACCTTCTTGTGTGTTGGAGCGAGGCGTTTTCCCTATAGCGGTAGAATCAGCTACGCAGGAAATTTAAGGAAAATAGCGAAGAATATGATTTGAAGTTATCACTCCTATGAAAGAGAAAAGCCGAGTCCTTGAACTCTATGCCACCATCCATATATCTACCACACATATAAGGATGCCTTTAGCAGCATCACGGAAGCAATAGGACATGAGTATGACTTTCACCAAGGATACCGGCTATAAAAAGATGTAATTCTGAATGATGCTGAAACCCGTAAGCACCTGAAAGAAGGTCTCACCCAATACCGTGGAGGGAGACCCTACTTCTAGACGAAAGAGGGCTCTTTCCCGGTGACATCACTACCGGTGAAAAGGGCAATTTTGGAGCCAAGCGCTGAAACCTTGAGCGGCAGAGTTGCTCTGCCAGTTCAAAGTGCTTCAAGGCCTGAGTTCTCCATGAGAACTCCTCGGCATATCTGACCGCTCTCTCTGACATTTCGTTCCTGAGCCCGGGGTCCAGTATAAGCCATTTAATCCCGTCAATTAGGCGGCCAAAGTCGGGCGATGCCAACCCACCGGCCATTTTCACCGTTTCGCCAACACCCTCCATGTCCCGGCATGCGATGGTAGCCCCAGTGCCTAATGAATGAGCTATTATTCCGCTCTGAGTACAGTCGCTCGGCCAGTATAAATGGATATCCAAAGCTCTTAACATGACAGGAAGTAGATCCCCTGGCAGATAAGTCTCTAAAAAGAAATGCCCTGCATTGCGGTACCTCGCCCTTAGTACCGCAGTATACCTACTGTCGGCTTTATTGTCAGTTTGCCGCAAGAAGCCAACATAGACCGCAGCAATCCTTCTTCCAGGCATCATCTCGTGCAGCACATCACAGGCATTAAAGAGGGGTGCTATCCCTTTGCTGCGTGTAATGAATCCAGTCCCACCAATTAGCATCGCCTCCGGGTCAAGGAAAACGCCTTCCTGCCTCAACTTGCCTTTGCTTGCTTGATCCAATCCGGATTCGCCTATCAAGAATTCATGAATTCTCCTCTTGGATTCCAATCGGCTCATTCGGGCTATTTTTCGATAGAGATGAGTACCGTGCCTTAGCACATGCACCTTCTCACGGTACTCCGGGAAGGCTCGAGTGACTGCCTGATAGACACCCTCACTGAACACCGTGATCGCATCTATTTGTGGCAGTAGCAATCGCAGGAATGAGTGCTCCCGCAACCGCAACCCGTAGATCGTTTCACCGCTCTGAAAGTGAAGTGAGTGCGGGCTTACCACCTTGATGTGGTCCAAGTCTCTAAGCATGTTAACGAATCTGACATCATCTTGCCATATACCAAATTCGTGTTGAAACCAGAGGACTTCGTCATCATAGTGTCTCATTCCCTTCAAGATGGAATCGGCAGAGAAATCATCGCGGCTAGGTATGCAGTAACAGACGGGGTCGGTTAGCGAGACTTGATCGTTGCTAAGCGGTACTCCGTACTGGTCCAGATTGAAAGACAGCACAGCCCATGTGCCAGGCAGGCTTTCCCTGGTGATGAAGTCAGCGTAAGTCGCGATCCCGCAGATTATAGGCTTATATGGTGTAACGAAGGTAACGAACGCCATCTAACCCCTTCCTAACAATGGCAATGCCATATAATAGTTCTATATCTTTGGCCCATCATCCATCCCATTTTTACTGACTTAAAAAATCAATTTACTAATTAGTATTCGACTCCTGTCATTTCTTCCCTGCTATGACCTATGCCAGCTTAATGTCAGGCCTGCCACTAACCTCTTTTAAAAACTGCAGCAATATCTTACTCCTCAGAGCATTGCGACCTCTCAGTGGCGCTACAAACTTACCCTTAATCCAGATATGCGTCGGTTCAATATAAACCTGCACCCTCGACCCAGAAATCGCTTCTTTGAGGAACTTGGGGTAGTCCTTCCTAAACGTCTTGCGCGCTTCCCTAATGCATGCCTTGTCCTGCTTTTTTAGAATATTGTCTAGAAGCTCGCTGGCCGCCTCCGCATCACTGTCCGTTGTTATGGGGATGCGAACCTCGTCAAACATGTAGTCAGAGGAGAGGGTCTCGTCACGTATCGAATAATCCTTGGAGTAATTCAACACTGGCTGGTCTAAAATAACCAGGTTGGGCACATGCAGCAATCTGCCGGTGAGTTCACCCCCTAACTTCTCGTCCTCTCCCACCTCTTCGAGTGTTGTATGCAGCAGCCCCACTCTTCTCACATCGCCCTTTATGTTTCCCAAGCGAATCCTATCCCCAAGGTCATAAATTCGGGTAAAGTTGATATAGAAGTAGGCAAAAAAACTGGCTATATACTTCTGAAGGGCCAGCGCCAGCCCTATTGCGATAATAGGAATATATACAGCTACCTCAGGCACATATAAAGCGGCTACTACTATAGATGCTATCAGTGTTATAACAACTACAAAGGTTACAGTTACAGTGAGCCACCTCAAGTTATATGGCTGCTTTATAACCTGAGGAGATTCCTCTCCTTCCGAATATTTTTCGTTCACTGAAGGCGCACTAAGACTCATGATCACACTCCTATAACTTCAACCTGAGCTAGCCCAGCCTCGTCTCGCCCTTATAGTGTCTAGAGCAATGAAAATGAATACTATTGAGAAAGGATCTTACGCTACAACTTCTTATTTGGACTCTTTGACTGGCTTGGATTCTGTCCCATCATCTGAAGGTCTATCCCCATTATTTCTATCAGTTGACGGGTTTATTTCTGTATTTACGTTGTCCGTCACATAGAACCCAGACCCTTGAATAAGATGGACACCGGACAGAAAACGCGGCGAGCCTCGCCCTGGCATAATGGACAGCTTACACCCGAGTTTTTTCCAAACCGCCTCTTCAATTCGAACCCCGATGTGCAGTCCTTACACTCATACTCATAAATTGGCATCAACACCTTCAGGTTATCTGCCTTGTTTTTCAGCTTAGTTTCCAGCCGGTCTTCTCCTTAACCTCTTTGAGCTTCCTTTTACTTCTCTCCACCACATTATGTACTTCGCGGTTGATCACCGGTGATACGAGGAGCAGTGCTATCTGGTTATTATGGTGCCACACCAGCACATTGCTACCACTATATTCTATTCAGTATCCCTCCTTTCCTTTTCCCTAGTGAGCCTTACCCCTCCCGATACCTTCTGACTACTATCCATTACTCCAACTTCTGCTTTCCTGCAAGGGCAACCGATCCTTTAGGAGGTGAGTCCTCCTTCTTCTCAGGCTTTTTAGGCTTGAACTCACCGTACAAAGTGATTGTGCCAACAACAAACGGTGGCATATGAGACGCCAATACATGCTTCTCCCAGCAGTAGCCGTGGATGAGCGCTTTGCAATAACATTTAAACACTGCTCGCCCCGGATATAGATGTAAAGGACTGCCACAAAAGCTACAGTTCATAAGCTATCACCTTCTTTCCGTCGGCAAATTGAAGTCCTTCACCACTTCCATTTCTTAATCAGTGATATCTTAACGCCGCGCCTGGCTATGACAGAAACTATTGTTCTGTCCTTGCGTCTCTCGTAGAGCAGATCCACAGAGCTGCCGCCTACCCGTAGCCCTCTCACTTCTACTTCCTCCAGCCACTGAGGAAGCCTCGGCCTGACAATACTCAGTTCATTTTTCAAGGCATTTGGAGCGAGCCCCAAGATAGCCTGGATAAGCAAAGGAAAGTTCCCCGCCGCCCATGCCTGGGGTCGACAGGCGACCGGGTAGCGCACGGGCAAGTTATAGGCACTGCGTGGAGCGCCACGGAAGAGCTCGGGCATTCGATAGTAGTCGAAGCCATGGCAGCAATCGTAGAGAGCAGTAGCTAGCTCATTAAGCTCCTCCTCGAAACCGTACCTTTTCAAGCCTATGCCAACAAGCGAATTGTCGTGGTGCCAAACACTCCCCAGATGGTAGCCCAGAGGATTGTAGCGTGCTGCTCGGCTACTCAACGTTCTTATGCCCCAACCGGAGAACATGTCGTTCGAGAAGAGTCGCTCCAGTACCTTGGGCGGCTTGTCTTTGTCCACTATCCCTGCCCATAGACAGTTACCTAGGTTTGAGGTTATGCTCGTAGCAGGTTCCTTGTTGGCTCCCAAGGCTAACGCGTAGAATTCCTCATCTTCCAGCCAGAAATCCCGGTTAAACCTAGTCTTAAGAGCAGTAGCCTCACGCCGCAGCCTACGGGCCAGGTGTTCTTCATCGTCAGCCCTTAGAAACAATTACTTCCGGCTGCGGCTACTTTTTCGAAGACTTGGACTGCTGCGGCCGAGAAGGCAGCTTGGCCGCTTGAGCCTTGCCCTTCTTATTTTTACCCTTCTTCTTAGCCATCTTCGACCTCCTTATACTTTCTCTGACTGGCACTTAGGCTTGACAGGACAGAGGTGACACCTTTTCTTGCGGCAGTAGTTTTTGCCAAGCCTCACTAGAGCAGCTTCGAAATCCGAGAACCTTCCTTCACCCTGTTCGCTTGCTTCCCACATCGTTCTTAGCTCCTCAAGAGCTGATAGTGCATCCGTTGCCGAGATCAACCCCAGGCTCTCAGCTGCCAAAAGCTCAGGCTCGCACAATAGTGGTTCTGCCTTCTCCCAAAGGTCTCTTAACTCCCTTAAAAATATATTTACCGTTACCGGACCGATACCTCTCGCCAGCCCCTGAAGCTTATCTTCGAGATCTCTTTCGTCTTTGGCAGAGAAGTGCAGTAGATTGAGGTCGCCTTTGTATTTCTCCTTAATGGCACCCATAACCTCTAAGAGCTTGGTGGCAGTCTTGGAGTCGTATCTCACGTAGCCGCCTTGGTCCAGAATACCCACTAGGCCCTGCCAGCCAGTTTCTAAAATGGCATCGGGTGAGAGTACACCCTTCTTTTCAAATTCCTTATAGGTGTCCATAGCAATGCTCTCACCGATCCTTGCGCCAAAGAGCACCGAAGCTAGAAACCACTTGAAGATCTCGTCTGGCTCCATGATCGCGAGGTTGATGCCTAGATTTGAAGCATACCCACCACCTAGTTCCTTAACCAACCTTGCACAAAGGTGTTGTTCCACCATTTCACCAGAGTTAGTAGCGCTCGCCGAAGTCTCGTTGCAATGATTCAGCACCATGATCTTCATTTCCGCTCGCTTCAGGCCTTTGCCCTCAAGAGATTGCCAGAGTAAGTCTCTCCTTATCATGTGCTGGCACGCTTGCCCCAAAGTCGGCTTTCTCCGCTACCAGCGAAGCATAGAGGGAGAGGTGGTCCCGCAGCAACCTCGGAATAAGGAACTTGCGCCTGACAGACTCCCTACCAGCCCGTCCCATTCTTTTAGCCAAATCAGGGTTCTGCAGCAGCGTGATAATTCTGGCTGCACAGTCTTCTGGACTACTTACCAGAAAACCGGTATCGCCATCGCGAATCTGGAGTCTTATGCCGCCGCAATTGCCTCCGACAACAGGCGTCCCTTTCCACATGGCCTCGGCTACAGTTAAACCGAAGCCCTCTCTAATCGACTTCTGTATCACAACGCTGGCAGCTTGCTGGAGAGCACCTACCTCGAAGGCACCGACCGCTATTTCGCTCAGGTTGGAAAGTACGTGAATGTCCTCGTCCTCGCCTGCATAGTGAAGTGTACGCTGGCAGTACTCCCATCCCTCAGGGTCATCATTTGCCATGACACCGGCTATTACCAGTTGCAGCTCGGGCACCTCTTCCTTCACCTCCCGGTAGACATCTATTACACCTAGTGGGTCCTTCCACGGGTCAAACCTGGAGACCTGACAAACTATAGGCCGGGTCGGATCGATCCCACATTGCAGTAGGACCCCCTTAACTATGTCAGGGCTCACCTTTCTATTCTTCGAGCTAAGGGGATCTATGGCTGGCAAAATGGTGAAAACCGGAGGCCCTCCGCTTAAGTCCCCGTTCACATACTCCTTCCTGGTGAAAATTGCACCCTGATAAAGCCTTACGAATGGTAGTATAAAATCCCAAACCTCCGGTCTGGCGTTGCTGGTGTCGAGGTGGCATCGCCACAGCCAGGTGCCCGCGGGGCGATGGCCATTCCGGCGCAGCACCCCTTCAAGGAGCCCGGCTGGCTGGGGATCATGCACAATGACAAAATCGTAGGACTCAGCGAAGAGTTCGGCATTAATGTCATTGTAGATCAGCCAGGTCCGCTCCATGTCCGCAGTCCAATCTATTGCCATCCCCTGCAGGCTGTTGTGCATGGCCTTGGTAACGCTGAAGAACTCCACGCTACCCGTGATGACCCGCCATTCGGCAGCAAGTCCAACATCGTTCATCAAAGGAACCAGCGCGCTCAGCATTTCAGCTACGCCGCCACCGAAGGGGGTAGCATTGATGTTGAGCACCCTTGCGCCGCGCAAGGGCTCAGCCAGCGCTCTTAGCTCCTGAATTGGCTCATCCCCGACGATCGGTCGGTAGTCTTCCAGAGCCTTAGCGACGGTGACAACGGGTTCAAGCATTGGGCTTGCCTCCCCGATTCATCAATTTCTTCGAAGCCCTGTGGTTCACCATCTTCCTTACCACGATAGGCATCAGATATAGCGGCAGCCCCGGCAGCAAAGCCTTTGTCATGCCCAGGTGTGGCAGCAGCCATACAGTCAGAGCGGCATAGCAGGCGAAGATCGGCAGCAGCAAGATGACGCACTTCGCATATGTGAGGCTGCCATCCACCCCACTCACTCGATACATCAGTAAAACGTTCAACAGAAATAGTACGGGAAGATTGGCTACAAAGGCTGCCAGAAAAGTATTCCCCCGACTGCCCATATAGGCCACCGATGCCACTACAGCACCGCCGATCACAAAGTAAAGTAGATACTGCAACATCGCCTGCTCCCTGGTTTATTCCTGGCCCTTCTCGGGGCTTGACAGCCTGCAAATTTTGTGCAACAATGTTGGCATGAGTTTTCAAGAATATAGTTACATGAACTATCTTACATGGCAACACAGCCATGAAAGGTTATACCTGATACACTATGCCAGATAATTTATGCTTCTTTTATATAACATGAAATACCTTTCAAGTATTATTATGCACAACATTTAGGGTTTGTCAAGTACTTTTGGAGCCAATTTCGGAGGATTTTTTAAATGGCTGAATGGGGCTTTATCACAAACCATGGGCTAGCTCTAGCTGCCGTTGCCCGGCATCCGCGCAGCACAGCTAGAGAGATCGGCGACGCTGTCGGCATCACTGAGAGGGCAGCTCACAAGATCATCAATGACCTTGAGGCGGAAGGTTACATCAATAAGGCCAAGGTTGGGAGGCAGAACCACTATCGAATACATTCGGCCATGCCTCTTAGGGAAGAGGCGAGCGACGCCGCTGTTGGGGAGCTACTTGTAATGCTGGGTTGGAAGCGGCGGAAGAGGCGAGCCAAAGGCACTGCTACGAAAGAAGGCAAAGAGCATTCTTGAACAGGTGTTGTTCCTTACTAGATGATGGCATAAAGTTGTCCATTACAGGCGTAGACAAAGGCTCTTCTTTAACGCATTATCCCTGATAGCCGCTGTGGTTTCTGCCTTGCATGATTTCCTGCGGAATAAGGTCAGAGACCTTTGCTATAACAACACAAGTTGCTGTATCTGCTGCGCCATAGTAGACGAGAACCTCATCATCGTCCTCAAGCACCTCCTTATCCACGCTAGGCACAGCACCGCAGGTAAATACCACATTGGGAACATAGCATCCCTATTTACCAAGCTCACAGCTTTCCTCAGGTTCCAATATGTGATTTGGCGCGCGATAGAGCAGCTGTCCCGGGTCATCCAGTCCCATCAGCAGCACACCCAACTGGTAAATGCAGTAGGGGTCAACTCCATGATAGATGAAGAGCCAGCCATACTTGGTTTTAATAGGCTGAGACCCTCCGCCAACCTTGAATCCATCCCAGGCTATCCCTGCTCCCGGGCCTAATAGTATCCGATGCTCCTCCCGGGGCCAGAGGCAGCCCAGATACTCAGAGGAAGAAATCCAAATGCTCGGGTCAATCCTATGATACATTACGTACCGTCCGTTGAACTTCTGTGGAAACAGGGTGGCATCCTTGTCCTCAAAGCCGGGGAATGCAAGCTGACATCTTTCCCACTTTTTCCAGCGACGGTTCAGGAAGTCCTCCACATCGATCGAAGCCAGCGCGATTTTCATCAGTTGTCAATGGCATTCAGTCAATGCTCGCCAGCGGTTATTTCTGGGCGGTAGCTTCGGTGATAAGCAATGATGTCTGAATCGTGACAATTGCACGATTCGCTATTTTGTTCAACCTGGTAACACCGTGGGGTCGGTCGAGGGGTTAAGGATTAAGGTAGCAGCATAGAAATAATCTCATAAACCACTATCGATCAGCACGAATCAAGCTCTTAGTGGGAAAGGATTGGTATGCAATTTCCTCTCAAAATCGTGTACAATGTTTGTACACTTACCCTGGAGCAATAAAGCCAGCCGGTATATAGGCGAGGTCGGTGATACTCTAGGGAAGGGGGAATATGCTGAATAGTAGGGCTAGACTCATTAAACTATTTCTAGTAAAAATAATCGCTCTTTGAGGGCAAAAAGGAGGCTTTCCGATGGTTGAGAAGGGTAGAGCAGCAGTATATACGGGAATGGGACAGCCCATGGAGATCAGGGAGTATCCGGTGCCTGAACCCGAGCCGGGAGCCATCCTGATCAAGGTGTCAAGGGCCAACATATGTGGCTCAGACCTTCACCTGTGGCGGGGGGATATTAACCTCACTGCCCTGGGTG
>JAGMCC010000004.1 GCA_023129355.1 Dehalococcoidia bacterium
AGGCTGCCCGGAACATAGCCCCGAATATTTCTAATATCGAAAGTTAGCTACGTTTTCTAATCTGTGCTACGCCCCAGAGGATGATGCTAAGGCTGACAGGGAAATTTCGAAGCACAGGATAACGATGCCGATCCCAAGGGGGGGGGCTCCCAACCAGACCAGGTGGCAAGATCCCCTATAGTTACCTGTGGCGCCATAATACTACATCCATTCGGGACGTTCATAACCCCTCATTGTGCTGCATTCTACCACCTGCTCCTCGCCCTGGCAATGGTTTCCTAAATCCGTTACTTCCCTATCTTGGCAAGCGATTTGTGATGTGGTAAACTATCGTAGAGCGCGAATCGATGGCAACCAGGGAGATATTCTGGAACATCGGAGACTGGGGTTATATCCTCTATGGCTTGCTTCTCCCATTAGCGATAATCCTTGCCTACGCGGTTTACCGGCGCTACCGCCTGTGGCAGGTGGGGCAGCCGGATAACAGGCTCGATAACCTCCCGCAGCGAATATGGTCTTTTACCATCACCGGCATCATAGACGGCCTCATTCACCGGCGCTTTCTCAGAGAACCCTATCCTGGTTTGATTCACCTCCTCATCTTCTGGGGAGCAATCGTCTTTCTGCTGGCAGCCTTTTTAGATTTCCTCTCCCACTATATATTCGAGTTCATGCATGGGTCTACGTATTTGGGTATCTCTTTTACCGTGGACGTCCTTGGCATAGCATTACTTCTCGGGGTAATTATTGCCGCCTATCGCAGATATATTCAAAGACCTGACAGATTGGACAGTAAACCGGAGGACGCAATTGCACTCACTCTCATTTTTGTCATCGTGTTCACCGGCTTTATTATCGAGGGGCTGCGCATCGCCTACTTCACCGCCAACCCGGCGGAATTCGAGACGATATACCCAGCTATCGGCCCTTACGACACCTCCTGGGCAGTCTGGTCGCCAGGGGGATGGGTCCTCGCCAAGATGTTTGGTGGCATCTCCTCAGGGGCACTACTGCTAGCTCACATGAGCCTGTGGTGGTTCCATATCGCCCTAGCTCTGGGAGCTATAGTCTATGTCGCCCTCACCTGGACCACGCTGGCTCACATCGTTGTTGGCCCGTTCAATGTGCTTTTTCGCTCCTCCCGTCCCAAGGGTGCACTGGTGCCTGTCGAACTGGAAGAGGCTGAGACATTTGGGGTTGACAAGATCAGTGGGTTCACCTGGAAACAGATATTCGACCTGGATGCCTGTACCAGATGTGGTCGCTGCCAGGATATCTGCCCCGCCTATCTCAGCGGGAAGGCGCTTTCACCGAAAAAGCTTATCCAGGACCTAAAGCAGCACTGGCTTGAGGTGGCCACCGATATGGTAGTTGCAGATATAGCGGCTTCAAGTGGCAACGGCGGTGGAAATGGCAATGGGAAGTCCCTTCCGTTGAGGAACAGGCTGTTACAGACCCTTGACCGCTACACGTTCCTGGTGCTCCCCGAACTGCTGGCCAAGGTTGGCTTGGGGGGTAAGAGAGGGAACGGGAACGGCAATAAGGGCGAGATTTCAATGATCGGCGATGTGATAACCGCAGAAGTGATCTGGGATTGCACTACCTGCCGCGCCTGTCAGGAGGTCTGTCCCGTCTTTATCGAGCATATAGATAAGATCATCGACATGCGCCGCAACCTGGTTCTGGAGCAGGCTGAGATACCGGAAACCGCGGAGATGGCGCTGCGGTGTATCGAGGAGAGGGGACATACCTGCAAGGGGACCACTGCCTGCAGAACTGACTGGTTTGGCGATATAGAGGGAGTCAAGCTCCTCTCCGAGGATCATGACGTCGAGATCCTCTACTTTGTCGGGTGCTCTGCTGCTCTCGAGGACCGGAATATGAAGGTCTCAGCGGCCTTCGGCAGGATTCTCCAGGCCGCGGGGGTCAAGTTTGGGGTGCTTGGTGAGGAGGAAAGCTGCTGCGGCGAGCCAGCGCGCCGCATGGGCAACGAATACCTGTTCCAGATGCAGGCAATGAAAAACATCGAGACCTTTAAGCGCTACGGCGTGAAGAAGATCGTGGTCAGTTGTCCCCATGGCTACAACACCTTGAAGAACGAATACCCACAGTTCGGCGGCGAGTTTGCGGTAGTTCATCATTCGCAGTATATAGCTGAGCTGATCCAGCAAGGACGACTCAATCTGAAGAATAACTTAGCCGAGAAGATCACCTATCACGACGCATGTTACCTGGGCCGCCACAACGACATCTACAATGAGCCCAGGCAGGTCGTTAAAGCCATCCCCGGGGCTCAGTTCGCCGAGATGGCGCGCCGTCGCAGCAGGAGCTTCTGCTGCGGCGCTGGCGGTGGGCATATGTGGATGGAGGAAAGCGTAGGAACCAGAATCAGCGAAATGCGCACCGAGGAGGCGATCTCCACTAAGGCCAGCGTCCTGGCTACTGCCTGCCCCTTCTGCATCCAGATGTTCGAGGATGCCATCAAGGCCAAGGAAGCATCCGAATCCATCAAGGCGATGGACATCGCTGAGCTGGTGTTGAGAGCGATCGAGGGAGGGACACCCGCTGTGGCAAAGGCGGTTGAAGAGAAGCCTGCCGAAGCCGGCGGCGAAGCAACTGAAGAGAAACCTGCAGACACCGGTGGTGATGCCACTGAAGGATAGCCTCATCAGGCTATAAGTGAAAACGACGGCCTGGAAGCATCGGTTCGAAACCTTCTCGCTTGTAATATATCAGTGGTGCCTTACTCTTCGGCTTTCTCTGCGGGCTGCTCAGGGGCAACTTCAGTTGCCTTCTTTTTGACCTTCCTGGGAACCTTGTTTAGCGAGCTCTGGATTATAGCCAGCCCGATGACCCCCAGGAAGAAGAGTAGTAAAAAGGCTAATGGAGCACTCATTGCTCCTTTGGTCACTGTCTCCACACCAACACAGTACATCCACATCCAGTAGATGTTCGCTATTGGGATAATGATCAGCCACGCTGTAGGTATATTGGCACCGCGGCGGTTCATCTCGTTCTTGGTCACCACATACCATATCAAAGCATAGATACCCAAGGTCACAATTGACAGGATTAAACACCCCAGAGGATTACGGCGTTTCATAATTAGCACCCCCTTTTTTGTGGCTTCTAAAGCTACTACGTCTTCCCCTTTTTGTCAAGCAGGAGTATTAGAGAGCGATCTCCTGCCCTGGCTCCAGGACAACGATCTCAACCCCGGGTGCTTCCTTCTTTGCCAACGCCACGAATCTATCAGCGCTCTGCTCCAGAACAGTGAAGGTTTTGTAGTGCATCGGGATCGCCTTTTTAGGGTTGAGCAGGGTGAGCGCCTTAGCTGCCTGAACAGGGTCCATAGTCCAGACACTGCCAATGGGGAGAAGCGCCAGATCTATCGGGTATAACTCCCCGAGTATCTTCATAGTGGCAAAGATGCCGGTGTCCCCGGCGTGGTAAATGGTGAACCCGTCCTCCAGTTTTATGATGAAGCCAGCATTGCTCGCCGTTTGAGAGGAATGGAAGGCCTGGGTCATAGTTATGGTGATGCCATCAATCACTGTGGTGGCGCCGATGTTCATACCCTGACCGAAGTTGACTACATTCTCCTCATGCAAGCCAAGCTCTGCTATGAACCTTCCCGATGTTTCTGGCTGAGCAACCAGAGTTGCCCCGGTCTTCTTAACAATGTCTACCGCGTTTGCCATGTGGTCAAAGTGGTCGTGGGTGACCAGAACGATGTTCGCTTGGTTAATATTATCCACAGTGATAGGACAGAGGGGATTATCTCTTATGAAAGGATCGATATAAATAATCTTGTTTCGAGCTGACGTAACTACAAAAGTAGCGTGTCCCAGCCATCTGATGGACCCAGACATTTCCCATCTCCTTTTTTACCGTTCTAATCATGCGGCAACCCCGCTAGGGTTGCCCATACTGCTCGCGGAGTACCTTCTTCAAGACCTTTCCCGTGCTGGTACGGGGGAGCATATCGACGAAGACCACAGAGCGGGGCCTCTTGAAGCTGGCTAGCCGCTCGCGGCAGAACTCCATTAGCTCCTCAGCGGTAGCAGTTTCTCCCTTCTTGAGCGCCACGATTGCCCTGGGCTCCTGGCCCCATTCCTCATCGGGTACCCCGATCACCGCTACCTCCTCAACAACAGGGTGAGCATAAAGCGCATTCTCCACCTCTACCGGCGAAATGTTCTCCCCGCCCCTGATAATCATGTCGTCGCCACGACCGGCGATGAAGAAATAGCCGTCCTCATCCATATATCCCATGTCTCCGGTGCGCAGCCACCCATCTTTGGTCATCGTTTTCGCCGTTTTCTCGGCATCCTTCCAGTATCCACCCATCAACCTAGGCCCGCGGGCCACAATCTCGCCAACCTCCCCGATAGGCAGGTCATTGCCCGCCTCAGCGGTGATCTTCATCTCCACATCGTGCATCGGTCGGCCAATCGAGGAGGTAAGCCTACTCAGCTTTTTGTCCTTCTCTGCCTCCGTTCCCTCTATGATATGGTCTTCGGGACCCAGGGTGGTGATGGTGGAGGCGGTCTCCGTCTGCCCGAAGGCGTTTATGAAGCTCACCCCAGGGAAAAGCGCGATGGCCTTTTTGATCACCTCAAAGGGCATCGGGGCTGCCCCATATGTGATCACCTTCAGGCTGGAGAGGTCGTATTTGGCGAAATCGGGTTGGTCAATGACCCGCTTTAGCATGGTGGGCACGAGCATCGCTCGATTGGCCTTCTCCCGCTGCACTGTCTCCAGCCACTCATCTACCTCAAACTGCCTCATCATCGCCAGGGCGCGGCCCCCATAGGTAGCCGCGAGCATTGCCTGTATTCCCGCTACATGATAGAGGGGCATGGTCAAGAGATTGGTCTCCTCGATATCAGGGTCCACCGGATTCACATTCTCCAGCATGTAGACGCTGAAGCTGTTGTGGGGCAGGGGTACCCCCTTGGGCAGTCCGGTAGTCCCCGCAGTATACATCAGTATGGTGATGTCCTCATCGTCAATCTCGGTGAAGAACTCCTCACCCGAGGCAGCGTCGAGCAGCTCCTCGTAATCTAGCATGCCCTCCTGCTTGCCTTCGACGGAGATGTAGTGCTGCACCAGGGGCAGCTCAGGGCGCACCTCCTTCACCATCTCGATGTAGCGCTCGCCTACCAATAGTACACGTGCCTCCGAGTGGTTTATCATATAGATGAGCTCATCTTTCTTTGCCCTGAAGTTCAGCGGCACGAAGATGGCGCCACTTTTGGCCACCCCATAGTAGGCCTCGACATATTGGTCACAATTGACCTGAAGCATAGCTACCCGATCGCCCTTTTTGATTTCCAGACCGGCTAAGGCATTGGCCAGTCTATTTGCCCGCTCGCTTAACTCTATGAAGCTGAGTCGCTTCCCCTCGAAGACTATCGCCGTCCGATCGGGGCAGATAGCAGAGGTTATGGTGAGAAATTCCGTGGTGTTCAACTTTCCCTCCTTTTCGAATATCTCGAAAGATTCGAAGAATTATTCCCTACCCAACTTGCCCGGTCAATATTATTGAGCGAGCCTACTTTTCACGCCCTCGATAATCTTGGGCATTACCTCCCCTACCGTCCCATTGATGAGCACACTAGCTTCCTGATCCAGTGAGGCGGTGCCCAGATTTATTATCACCAGCTTTGCCCCGGACTCTATGGCATAGATGGGCATGTTGGCTGCGGGATAGACCATCAAGGAAGAGCCTAATAGCATGAACAGGTCGCAATTCCGGGAGTGTTGCTCCGCCTCGCCGGTCTCTTTAGCCGGCGGTGGCTCCCCAAAGGAGACCGTCGCTGACTTCAATAAGCCGCCACACTCACTACAAATAGACTCATCCTCACCCTCCCCCAAGCTATTGGCGACCTCTATCATGGGGTATCGCCTATTGCAGTTAACACACTTCAGCCATCTGAGGGAGCCATGAAGCTCGATGACCTTGTCCTCTGACACCCCCGCCTTTTGGTGCAGCCCATCCACATTCTGAGTGATCACGCAATCCAGCTTGCCCATCGTGCCCAGCTCGGCGATAGCGTAGTGAGCCTGGCTCGGCTGCGCCATCTCTATCATCCGGAACATGTTCCACGTCTGCCAGCTTCTTCTCCTCACCGTGGGATTTCCGACAAACGTGGGGAAGACAAATTCGTTAGAGGTAGCCGTAGAGAGGCCACTCGATCTTTTGGTGCGGGGCATGCTTGATTCTGTGCTCACTCCCGTCCCGGTGAACACCACAATCTTCTGGGCATCAAGAACTAGCGTTACCGCTTTCTCGATAAGCTCCTCTACTTCCTTCTCCACGAATCCATCTCCCTAGTATCCCATTTAAGCAGCTTCAACTGTTATAAAGTGCGGAGACTTCTTTCATCGCCAAGGCTTTGAGAATCTCAGCAAGCCTTCTTTCCAGGGCCAACCCCTCCTCCAGGGTAAGATCGAGCCCCCTCCTCGTCGCCTCCTTGGCGTACCTCACCGCAATGGGGGTGCGGGACAGAATCTTCTGTGCCATCCTATCAGCGGTGAGATAGAGTTCCTCTTGGCTCACCACCATGTTAACCAGCCCGATACGAAAAGCCTCCTGAGCATCAATGCGGTCGCCGGTGAGAAGTATCTGGAGAGCCCTCCCCTTCCCGATCACGCGGGGCAATGTCTGGGTACCCCCCGCCGCCGGGATCATGCCCAGGGAAACCTCAGGAAGGCCAAATACGGCTTCCTCAGAGGCGATCCTGATATCGCAAAACAGGGCGATCTCAACACCAGAGCCGAGGACATATCCATGAACCGCCGCAATGAGGGGCTGCTTCAGGGTAGAAAAAAGACCCCAGATATCACGCTCCCACCTCACCTGACGAGCGATGATCGGCGATGGAGCGGTACCGAACTCAGTTAGGTCAGCACCCACGCAGAATGCCCGCTCCCCCGCTCCTTTAATAATGGCGACCAGCACATCGGGATCATCCCTGATGGCACTAAGCACCTGATAAAGCTCATCGCGCATCTGAATGTTGTAACGGTTTAGCACCTCAGGGCGATTAAGGGTGACATAGGCTATGCTATCCCGCTTTTCATAGATAATGGTCTCGAAGCTTGTCACGCAATTATTTTACCACAATCCTCATGAAAACTTTAGGGGGTGATGATCGACCGATATTTTATGTCGTGTGCTCTGCTAAAATTAGTAGTTGTGCCCTAGCACATCAATAGGGCGGTTACTTGGCACGGGCGATAAGCTCCTCGAGATCGATCTCGGTGTAGTAGCGACCAATCCAGTCTATTGAATGGGCATCGCTGTTGCTTAATAGAAGCAGGTCGTGTTCCTCAGCCAGCGCTCTTACCTTCTCCTTGTCGATATAGTGAAGCGCATTCTCCATCTCAATGCCCTGAATATCCTCAATGACATAGGAATTCATGGGAAAGCCGGGGTGGGCGAGAAAGCGGAAGGTGGCGCCATTGGGCAGATAAAGCTCCACCTCCTGGCGCCCCTTTATATCAACCTCCTAGCCAGGTATGATGAGCACCTCGCTAATAAATGACCGCGTTACAATCTCCTTTACCTTGAACCCATATTCCTTATCCCAATGCTCGGTGGTAGCGATGCCATCCAGTCCCCTGGCCTTTATCTGGGCTATTATCCGAGCGACAATTTCCTCGGAGGGCGCTCTAAAGAGGGTAGCCTCATAGCAATGGGTATGCAGGTCCAGCTTCAGCTCAATCTTTCATTCCCCCTTAAACTGTGGTAGCCTCTTCTCCCTAAAAGCCCTGATCCCTTCCATTCTGTCCTCGGTGGTTTGAATTAGGAAATAGAGGTCGGCCTCCAGCCGCAATCCCTGCTCCAGGGTGAAATCCAGCCCCTTATTTACCGCCTCCTTAGCATATCTCAAGGCGATGGGGCCACAAGTAATTATCCTCTTTGCCCACTCATTCACCTCTGAAAGGAGCTCCTCAGCGGAGACCACCTTACTCACCAAACCGATGCGATAGGCCTCATCAGCATCGATGGGTTCGGCGGTGAGGATCATCTCCAGGGCCTTTCCCTTGCCCACCAGGCGAGGCAGCCTTTGCGTCCCGCCGCCACCGGGGATCAGACCGTAAGCGGTGTGGGGGAGGCAAAAGCTTGCCCTCTCTGAGGCGATCCTTATATCGCAGGCGAGTGCCAGCTCCAACCCTTCGCCGAGGGCAGCACCATCGATTGCAGCTATGGTCACTCGCTCCAGGCTGTCGATCGCTCGAGAGGCATCGCCTCCCGCCTCCCATTCTTGAGACTCACTGCCTGAGGAAAAAGCTCCTCCCGCGCCTTTGAGGATCACCACCATAATCTCTTCATCCTGATTAATGGTGCGGCAGACATCGGCTAGTTCCCTGCTCATCTGGGCGTTTATGGCGTTCCCCACCTTAGGGCGATTGAGGGTGATATAGCAAATCTGCTCCTTCTTCTCATGTATAATCGTCTTATATTGCATGGTAGACCCCCGAAATAGGAAGGCTCCTACCGATGATAACCAAGTGTACGGGTGGTGTCAAGGCAGATTAATATTGAACTTTCTCCCAGGGTGTGCTATATTGTGTAAAACTCAATAATGGACCCAGAGGTGCCCAAGCGCGAGTGAGGGCTTAAAGGGAAGGCAAGCCGGTGAGAATCCGGCGCAGCACCGCCTACTGTAACCCCGTATAAATTCGGGGAAGTCAGAACGCCAGCCTCTGGATTTCCTGGAGCCTCCGCGGAGAAAAGGGGGTGGGAAACATGCTTAAGTAGCTTGAGGATCCCCTCGTTCTGCAGAGCGAGGGGATTTTTGTTGCTCTGCCATTCAAAGGAGGTTTTTATGAAAAAGCTAGCTTTGAGCTTGATTGCCTTTGCTGTTACGATGTCTTTAATGACTGCCTGTAACCCAGTAACACCGCCCGGTCCAGGGGCAATAACCGATGACCACGGAAGGACGGTGAATATAGCGGAGACCCCGGAGCGGATCGTCTCCCTGGCACCCAGCGCCACCGAGATCCTATTTGCCCTTTATCTGGGGGATAAGGTAGTGGGGGTAACCGGTTACTGCGATTATCCAGAGGAACTGTTGGATAAAATAGATGCTGGCGAAATACAACGAGTCGGCGCTCCCTTCCCCGGATTCAGCCTGGAGACGATCGTTAGTTTGGAGCCTGATGTAGTTTTCGCTATCGGGGCGACAGTTCCCGATTACGTCGATTACCTTGATGAAAAAGGAATACCGGCTATAGTCCTTAATCCTGAGGATATCGATGGCATTTTCTACGATATTGAGCTGGTGGGTAAAGTTACCGGCAGGGGTGCAGAGGCTGAGGCGCTCGTCGCCGAGCTGGAAGAGCATATCGATGCAATTGTGGCCACAGTTGCCGATGCCTCCACGCCCAGCGTCTTTTATGGCGCCGATGTTAGCGATCCCAGTATACCGTGGACTGCGGGCAATGGCACTTTCATCGATGCGTTCATCACCATGGTCGGAGGTGCAAATATCGCCGCAGAGGTTAATGGCTGGGCTACCTTCAGCCTTGAGGTATTGGTCCATGCTAACCCCGACATCATAGTGCTTGGTGGTGCTCTTTGGGGCGTCTCTGCCGAGGACGTAGCCAGTCACCTCATCTGGCAAGACTTAGACGCGGTGAAGAACGGGAATATCTATGCAATCGATGATACCACCCTTGTCCGCCCCGGACCACGCATCGCTAATGGGCTGGAGCTATTAGCAGGGTTGATCCACCCCGAGCTCTTTGGGTACTAGCTTGAGCGCTATTACATTCCGCGTTACTAGTTCGTATTATCCGTAACGCTGGTTTGCTATATATGCGCTTAGAGGATTGAAATTGTTCACCAGGCTAAAGCAAAATCGCCGGCTGCTAATATTAATGGCACTTGGAGCGCTACTGCTCGTGTGCCTGCTCATCGCCGTTTCTCTCGGGGCGGTGCCCATCTCTCCGTTAAATATAATAAAGATGACGCTAAATAAGATGGGGCTCTTCCATTTCACCGCTACCTGGCAGCCAAGCGATGAGACTATCCTGTTTCTGATCAGGCTCCCCCGTGTCGTTGCCGGGGCATTGGTGGGGTCCGCGCTGGCATCAGCGGGGGTACTGTTCCAGGGGATGCTGCGGAACCCGATGGCGGACCCCTACATTATAGGCACCTCGGCAGGCGCCGCCTTTGGCGCCACCATTGCCATGATGCTCCCGGTCAGCGTTGCCTTCCTCAGCTTTGGGCTGGTGCCCATCGCCGCCTTTTTCGGGGCGCTGGGTGCTGTCCTCCTGGTCTATAACCTTGCCAAAGTGGGGGGCAAGACACCCATTGTGAGCATGCTCCTGGCCGGGTTCGCCGTAAGCGCGATGTTAGCAGCTATTGTCTTCCTCATGGTGACCCTGAGCGGCAGAACCGGGCTTCTGCAGAACGTCTACTCCTTCCTCATGGGGAGCATCTCAGTAAGCGGTTGGAACCAAATAATCATCATCGCCCCGATCATCATTGGGGCGATTATTGCCGCACGCTTCCTGGCCTTTCGCCTTAATGCCCTCTCTTTAGGAGAGGAGGGTGCGGCATATCTGGGGATCGATGTGGAGCGGGACAAGCTTCTCGTCCTTGCCCTGGGCTCTCTGCTAACAGCAGCGGCTGTGTCCATTAGCGGACTGGTGGGCTTTATTGGGCTGGTGGTTCCCCATGCGGTGAGGCTGGTGCTAGGGCCTGACCACCGCCTCCTATTGCCCGCAGCAGCGCTTTCTGGCGCTGCCTTCCTCGTACTCGCCGACCTGTTCGCCCGTACCGTGCTTGCCCCCAGTGAGATCCCTATAGGGATTATTACCGCCATCATCGGTGCCCCATTCTTCATATACCTCTTGAGACGCACCAGAAGGGAGTACGCCTTTTAATGATTAAACTTAAGCAGGTGTCTTTTTCCTACGGTGACACTCCTGTGTTACACCACATCGACCTATTAGTCCAGGAGGGTGAGATGGTGGCTCTCCTGGGGCCCAATGGCTCAGGGAAGACCACCATGATCAAGCTCTTGAGCGGCGTGCTGCGACCAACAACTGGAGATATCCACTTAGATGGCTCAATACTAAGCAGGATGAAACGGAGGCAGGTGGCACAACGCGTCGCTGTGGTGCCCCAGCAGTTCAGTATGCCCTTTGCCTTTACCCTTAGGGAGGTTGTGCTCTTGGGAAGAACCCCATTCCTCAGCCTCTTCTCTGATGAGAGGGAGCAGGATCATCGCGTGGTACAGCAAGCCATGGAGCGCATTGGCATCGCAGCGCTAAAGGAGCGTTTCTTCAATGAACTCAGCGGCGGGGAGCGTCAAAAGGCTATCCTCGCCATGACCCTGGCTCAGGAGCCCAAAGTACTTCTCTTAGATGAGCCCACAGCGCACCTGGACATCAACCATCAGGTGGAGATCCTCGATCTAGTGAAACGCCTCAACCGAGAGCAGGGGGTCACTGTCATCGGGGCGATGCACGACCTTAACCTGGCTTCCCTTTACTTCGACAGACTCCTTCTGCTTAAAGAGGGGCGCATCTTCGCTGATGGCACCCCCGAAAAATTGCTCACCCCCGAAACCATAAAAGAGGTCTTCGCCGCCTCGGTCCAGGTAACACAGCACCCCTTAACCAAGTCGCCCCATGTAGTCGTCATCCCCAAGCAGTCGCCGCTTGAATGAGGACGGCTAGGAATTCCCGCTGTGGCAGCGGGGCGCTGGCTCCCTAATGTAAAGGCTAGACAAAGGCTAACCCCAGAAATATAATGGCAGCAGAAGTATTTTTCCGCCATCATACGCCGAGGAGCTTTGCCCCACCCATAAGAGGGTAGAGCTGTAACAGGATTGAAAATCCAAAGGGGGGGATAGGCATGAAAAACAAGGTATTTGCCAGTTTCGATGAGGCGGTAGCGGATATACCCGATGGCGCTTCTATCGCCATAGAATCTTGGGGAGCTCCAGGCACCGCTCAGAACCTAGTCGCAGCCCTCAGGAGGAAGGGAGTTAAAGGCCTTACCCTTATTACCCACAACTTCATACCCACGCTTTTCAGTGAGGAGGAAGCTCTCTTCTCTTCAGCCCTGCTTCCCCAACTAAAGAGGCTGATAACCGCTGTGGTAGGCATACCGCAATTGGGTGCCGGGGCTTTCGTGAAAGAATACGTGGAAAAGGGTCTGGAGGTGGAGCTTACCAGCCACGGTGTCCTGGCTTCGAGGCTCTATGCAGGTGCCGCCGGCCTGGGTGGGATCTATAACCCTGTTGGCGTGGGAACCATTCTGGAGGAAGGGAAGGAGAAGAGGGTTATCGACGGCAAGGAGTATATCCTAGAGAAGCCGATAAGACCAGACTACGCCTTCATCATAGCCCAAAAGGCAGATAAGCTGGGAAATTTGGTCTACCGGGGCACTTTTAGGGTGAACCAACCCGTGATGGCAATGGCGGCCAAGGTCACCATAGTTGAGGCAAACGAAATAGTGGAGGCGGGGGAGATCGACCCCGAGCACGTGGTGACGCCAGGAATATTTGTTGACCGCATTGTAGAGATACCTCAAGAGGGGTACGGCACCGCTAAGAGGAGTAAGGAGTTGGTATACAGGTTGGGTGAGATCGAGATCGCGCGCAAGATGTTGTTCAGGTAGACGCAGTCTGAGATACGATGCAATGGAGGTAATTTAGATGAAGCAGAGACTTGATAGAAACACCATAGCGATGAGGGCAGCAACGGAACTGAAGGACGGTGATTACGCCAACCTAGGACGTGGGCTACCGAGTCTTTGTGCTCTCTATATACCCGAGGGCGTCATCTTTCAGTCAGAGAACGGTCTTCTGGGCTACGGACCCCTGGTAATGGAGGACGAGATAGAAAAGGCAGAGTTGTACTATGTCGATGCCGGTGGCAGGTTCTTGACCCCAGCGCCTGGCATGGCTGTTTTTGACGTTGTCACTTCTTTTGTAATGATAAGTAGCGGTCGTCTGATAACCATTCTGGGAGCACTCGAGGTTTCTGAGAAAGGAGACCTGGCGAATTGGAACGCCGGCACTGACGCCCTTGGCGGCACCATAGGTGGTGGAATGGACCTGGCCGTGGGGGCAAAAAGGGTGATCATCGCCATGGAGCATACCACCAAGGAGGGAAAGCCCAAGATAGTGAATGAGTGTATCTACCCACTCACCGCTAAGGAGTGTGTAGACCTAATCATAACTGACCTGGCTGTGATCGAGGTTGCACCGCAGGGGCTTCTACTAAGGGAGGTTGCCCCGGGTTGGACAGCTGAGGAGGTCCAGGCTTTAACTGAGCCTAAGTTGATCGTAGCTGAGGGTCTCAAGGAAATAGAGCTATGACCGCTCCCCTGAAACCCGAAATTCTAATTACTAAGGAGGAGATAGAAAAAGAGGTCGCCAGGCTAGCCCAAGAGATCAGCAGGGACTATCAGGGGAAGCACCCCCTTCTTTTGGGTATACTAAAGGGCTCATTCATTTTCATGGCCGACCTCATTCGCCTTCTAGATATCCCCGCTGAGGTAGACTTCGTCAGCCTCTCGAGCTATGGCTCGGCAAGGGTAACCTCGGGTGAGATCAAGGTGGTACAGGGGCTGCGCTGCCCAGTTAAAGGTAGGGATGTCTTAGTTATCGAGGATATAGTGGATACCGGGCTCACCGTGGGCTATTTCCTCGATTATCTAAAAAAGAGGAAGCCCTCTTCCCTGAAACTATGCGCTCTCTTCGACAAGCCCTCTAGAAGAGTCTCCGTACCCATTGATTACCGAGGTTTCACCATCCCGAACAGGTTCGTGGTAGGTTATGGCCTGGATTACAATGAGCGGTTTCGCCATCTATCCGATCTTTATGTCGTGGAGGACTAGATTATTGTGAAAAGCTTGATCTCGGTAGCAAGAGGGGAGGCCCCCGCAGACGTGATCCTGGCCCATGCTAAGATAGTGAACACCCTAAGTGGTGAGATCGAGGAGGGAAATGTTGCTATCTATGGTGAAAAGATCGCCGGGGTCGGCGATTATCAACTTGGCAAAAAGATTATCGATCTCACCGGCAAATACCTCTCCCCGGGCCTGATCGACGGTCATGTCCATCCCGAAAGCTCCATGCTCCATATCACCCGTTATGCTCAGGCGGTGGTGCCCCGTGGCGTCTCTGCCATAGTAACCGACTTCCACGAAATTGCCAATGTGAAGGGGCTTGAGGGGGTAAAATATATGATGAGTTGTGCCCGGTCCTTGCCCCTTGAGCTCTATTTCATGGTGCCCTCCTGTGTTCCCGCAACCTCGCTGGAGACCTCGGGGGCCCAGGTGACGGTGGAGGATATTGCCTCTGCCCTATCGTGGGAGTATACCATCGGGTTGGGTGAGGTGATGAACTTCCCCGGCGTGCTTGCCGCCGATGCGGAGATATTAGCGAAAATAGCCGCGTCCCAGGGCAAAATAGTCGATGGTCATGCCCCAGGACTTAATAGGAAGAATCTCAACGCCTACATCGCTTGTGGCATCGTTTCCGACCATGAATCCACCTCACTCGAGGAGGCAAGGGAGAAGCTCCAGCGGGGCATGTATGTGATGATTCGAGAGGGATCTTCAGAAAAGAACCTGGAGGCGCTCCTTCCCCTGGTTACCGATAAGACCTATAAAAGATGCCTTTTCGTAGTCGACGACCGAAGCTGTGCCGACCTGTTGCGCGATGGCGACATCGATGCCGTGGTGAGGAAGGCAATTAAACTGGGGCTCGACCCGGTGCGCGCCATCCAGATGGCCACTATAAATAGCGCTGATTACTTCAGGCTCCCCGGCCTGGGGGCGATTGCACCGGGCTATCTTGCCAATCTGGTGGTAACCAGCGACCTAGCTGCATTCGAGGCGGAGATGGTGTTGTACCGCGGGAGGCTGGTAGCCAGGGATGGCCATCCGCTTTTTTACACAATGTCGCCAGAGAACAAAGCAATGACCCATACCATGAATGTTAAGCCCTTCGATGTAGAGGCGCTAAAGATACCTGTCCCTAAAGGGGCCTCCCACATTATAGAGATCGTACCCAACCAGATAATCACCAAAAAGGTCGAAGAAAAAGCGAGGGTTACCGGCGGGTTTGTGGTACCAGATACTGAGCGGGACGTCCTCAAGCTAGTGGTCATAGAAAGGCATAAAGCCACCGGTAACATCGGCCTGGGGCTGGTGAAGGGCGTTGGTCTGAAGAGGGGAGCGTTGGCCTCATCTATCGCCCACGATTCCCATAACATCATTGCTGTGGGCACAGAGGATAACGATATATACACTGCCATCAAGGAGGTCGAGAGGCTGGGAGGCGGGCTAGTAATCGCCGCTGACGGCAAGGTTCTAGACGAACTCCCCTTGCCTATCGCCGGCCTGCTATCAGACGAACCTCTTAAAACTGTGGTCAATAAGCTGGAGAAGCTCGAAAAAATCGCCGCAGAACTGGGGGCGACGCTTGCCTCTCCCTTTGCCACCCTCTCCTTTCTCGCCCTGCCCGTGATCCCTGAGTTGAGGCTCACCGACCTGGGGCTGGTAGACGTGATAGAGTTTAAGCTCCTGGAATGAAAGGGGGGAGGGAAATGAACGAGCGAAAAGACAAACCAATGCCAGATATCGGGTTCAAGATGATGTCTCTCTTTTTCAGGATAAGGGATGTTTTTATGAACCCCAGAAAGCTGCTTGAGAAGGTCGACATCAAGGAAAGGCAAATTGTATTAGACTTTGGTTGCGGTTCTGGAAGTTATGTTATCCCTGCTGCCAGGATGGTTGGTGAAAATGGAAGGGTTTACGCCCTTGATATCCACCCTCTGGCCATCAGAGCGGTTGAGAAAAAGGCAAATAAGGAAGGCTTGACCAATATCCGCACAATCCTTTCAGGTAGGGATACCGGGCTACCCGATGAAAGCATAGATGTAGTCTTGTTGTATGACGTGATTCGCAGTATAAAAGATAAGCGAGCATTGTTGAAAGAGCTACATAGAGTTATGAAGGTAAACGGCGTGCTCTCAATTTTGGCTGAGCATATAAAAGTAGAGGATGTTTTAGAAATTGCAGGGAAGGATGGTCTTTTCTCTTTGAGACATCGGCATGGCAAGCTTTTAAATTTTAAAAGGGGGCAACATGAGTAAACTGAATAGTAACACTTTGGCTATCCAGATATTTGCCCTCACCAAGAGGTTTGACAGCCTGATAGCAGTAAACGGCATTGATTTGGGGATTGGGAAGGGCGAACTCTTCTCCCTCCTTGGCCCCAACGGTGCTGGTAAGACCACCACAATCAATATGCTTTGCTGCCTCCTCAAGCCGACAAGCGGTACCGTCTCCATAATGGGCTACGACATTATGAAAGAGCCCTTTAGGGTAAAGGAGCTCATCGGTGTCGCCCCCCAGGAGACAACAATCTCAGAGCACCTCAACTCATGGGAGAACCTCAGCCTCATCGGCCGGGTTCACCGCATTGGCTCAAAGGAGTTGAAGCAAAGATCGGAGGAACTACTTGAGACCGTGGGCCTCCTGGAGAGGGCTAAGGACCGGGTGGGGAAGTTCTCGGGGGGGATGAAGAGAAGGCTTAACCTGATAATGGCCCTGGTCCCCGATCCCGAGATCCTGTTCTTGGATGAGCCCACACTGGGGCTCGACCCTCAGTCGAGGAGGGCCATCTGGGACTATATAGCAGAGCTTAAAGGAAAGAAGACCATCCTCTTAACCACCCACTATCTGGAGGAAGCCGATGTTCTTTCCGACCGGGTCGGGATAATAGACGAGGGGAAGATCGTGGCCCTGGGCACCACCGATGAACTTAAAAAGAGCATCTCGGAAACAAACACCATGATTATCTCAGCCGAGAACCTGTCGGCAGAAGCCATCGATGGATTGAGGACTAGCGACAGATATGCCGAGATAGATAATGTCAGCGGCAAATTGAAGGTCTCCGGGAAAGACCTAAATTTCAGGGAGGTTATCGACTATCTCTACTCCCAGGATGTTACCATCTATTCTGCGGCCCTGGAACAGCCTACCCTAGAGGATGTTTTCCTCAAGATCACCGGGAAAGAGCTAAGAGAATGAGATTCCTGGAACTTTGTAAAAGGAATCTAAAGGAGACCTATAGAGACCCGTTGAGCCTGGGATTCCTCTTGGGGTTTCCTCTAGTGTTTATGCTGCTTTTTGGCTTGGCTTTTAGTGGCGAGACAACCCCTACCTATTCCCTCGGCGTACTGGATCAGGACCAGAGTGAGATTTCCCAAGCCTTTGTCGATGAGGCACTGGCCACGGCTTTTGAAATCACCCCTTATGACAACTCATCCCAAGCCCTGGAGGACCTGAAGGCCGGCGACCTAAGGGCCTATATCACCATCCCCCAAGGATTCGGTGAACAGGTATACCAGAACTGGCAGGGTGAGAGCGAAAACATAGCTTTGGACATAACCTATGATGAGAGCGACTTGATAGTGAAAGAGCAGGTCATTTCCATGATCGATGCCGTCACCCGCTCCTTTGCCCGGATAGAGGTGCCGGTAACCCTTAACACCAGCCCCATCCACATAGAAAGCGAAATCACCTATATCGATTTCATAGCGCCGGGGATAATAATATTTGGTCTTTTGATATTGATACCAACCTCAGCCAGGATGATGGTCAGAGACAAGGAAAAAGGGGTCCTAGCCCGATTGCTGACCACACCCACAAGGCCCTGGGAGTTCATATCATCCTATTCTTTATGCCTATTTGCAGTTGGCATTGTCCAGATAATAATCTTCATTGTAATAGCATACCTCATGGGGATGGATATAGTTGGCAACGCAGGATTGGTCTTTCTGGTCTTCGCACTCACCGCCTTATGCTCCATAGGTATCGGGATGATCATAGCTTCGCTGTCCAAGAGCGAAAATCAGGCTGATCCGCTCTCCTGGCTCATCGCCATGCCTGTGGCAATGCTTTCCGGGTGCTGGTTCTCCATAGAGATGATGCCCCCCTGGCTCCAGAGCATTGCCCATGCATTCCCCTTCTCCCACTCAATCGAGGCCTCAAGGGGCATCCTCAGCCGAGGAACAGGATTTGAGGCAGTCGCCTCTGACTTCTTATTCCTCGTTATCTGGACAGTTATTGTCTTCGCTGCAGGCATCTTACTATTCAGAAGGAAGATGACAATATAATGAAGGCCATAGAGTGGGTTTCGGGCAAGGTCCGAATAATCGACCAGACCGAGCTACCCTGGGAGGAAGTCTTCCTGGAGCTTTCGGACTATCGCGAGGTGGCAGCGGCGATCAAGGAGATGAG
>JAGMCC010000040.1 GCA_023129355.1 Dehalococcoidia bacterium
CTCCAAGTGTATATGCTGACGCCAGACTACTCCCTATAAGGAGGATTTGGGATGGCAGATAAATATGATGTGATCGTGGTTGGGGCAGGGCCGGGGGGTGTTACCTGTGGAGCCCTGCTGGCTAAGTGGGGTCTCAAGACCCTGGTGGTGGACAAGAACTCTCAGGTCGGTGGCAAGGCGATGACCCTTTCAAAAAATGGATTTCGCTACGAGTATTACCCTATCTGGCCGTGCCCCGGTGCGGAATCCCAGATCCACGCGGCGCTGAAGGTACTCGGAATAGAGGACCGGGTGGAGCTTATCCAGCCCGATCCCTTTGGACTCATGCACTATGAGACCCCATCCGGCGAGATAAGGACCATGATAATGCGTGGACCAGGTCACCCCATGGACCCGCAAGATCTCTTTAAACTTCTCGGTGTAGGGGAAGCAGACACTGATGAAGTACTCCGACTGTTTGGGGAGGTTGCATTGATGGCTCCCCACGACCAGGATCTCCTGGACGATGTCTCCACGATAGAGTTCCTCGACCGCTACCGTATACCGAGATCCGTTTATTCCTTCTTCGCTACCCTCCAAAGCGAGGGCACCATCGAAGTCCCCAGCGATATCGCTTGCGCCTCAGAGGTGGTAAAGATATTCCAGCAGCTCGTCACCGGGGGCAGCGGGTGCTACCCGGCAGGCGGTCTCGGAGCAATGTACGAAGCCATAGCCGGGGCAGCTCAGGCAAACGGCAGTGATATCCTGCTGGAAACGAGGGTCGAGCGAATCGTGGTATTGAACGGACGAGTAGGCGGTGTTTTTACCGAGAAAGGTGCCTTTTATGCCCCTATAGTTGTGAGCAATGCGGGTATCCAGCCGACGGTGCTTAAGCTTGTAGGCGAGGAGCACTTCGATAAGAGCTATGTGAACTACGTTAGGGACCTAGTCCCCAGTCTCGGCTTTGCCGGTGCCCGATATATCCTGAACAAGCCGGTACTGGAATATCCGGTTTACCTCTACTTCTCCGATAATACCGTGTCCACTACAGACCACATAATAAAGGCGAAATCCGGTCAAATGCCCGAGCAAATCTATGTGTTCATCTCAACCAATTCACTATTCCCCGGCATGGCGCCCCAGGGCAAGCAACTAGTTCACACTGGCCTCTCGTGCCCCGCCGACCCGAAGGTTGACCCCAAGACCTGGTTGGACAAGGTGGAGGCGGAGGTCGCAAGGATCTGGCCCGATGTCGTTAAGCACATTGAGGAGAGAGAGTACTATGGCTCGGCGCACATATCCGCTCTCAGCAGGGACTCAGTAGTTCCGGGTGCTGGTGGCGAGTGCATCGGTCTTGGGCAGATAGTAGGCCAGTGCGGCAAGCATAAACCGTCGGCGAAGGCCCCGATCATCGGACTTTTCTACGTCGGAGCCGATGCTGGAAGTACCGGTTTCTTTGCTAACAATCTAGCGGTAGCCTCCGGTATGAACGTGGCTAAGACGGTTCTACAATACTTCAAGACGCATCCCGCTAAGCCGGGATAGCGATCCCGGGCGCTTATCGGGTGCGCGCCAACTATAACATAGGAAAAAAGGAGGTAGAAAATGGCAGATAGACATGATGTGATCGTGGTAGGAGCGGGCCTGGGGGGCGTTGTCTGTGGTGCCCTGCTAGCCAAGTCAGGGCTCAAGGTACTGGTGCTAGACAAGAACAATCGTGTCGGCGGCAAGCAGATGGGCATTTCGGTAAGAGGCTTCAAGGGTGAAATGTGGCCTACCTACGGGATACCTGTTGAATTGGGGCCTTTCGTGGATGCCTTCAGGCAGCTTGGAATAGAGTCTAAGCTCAATATCATGCTGAAAACGCAAGCACTGATGTATCGACGCCCAGGGGGGGAGTGGGTGACTATGGTAAACGTAGCGGGGAAACAGGAGAAGGACCCCACCGAGAACATGTTCAATTCGTGGCAGCTGGATGCCAAGGAACGCGAGGTGTCCCTGGGGGTGCTGGCGGAAATGGCCCTATTGACCCCGGAGCAGTTGTATGAACTCGATGATGTGAGCGTTCAGCAATGGCTGGCTCAGCACGAGAATATACCACGCCCTCTCCGCGGTTTCTTTGCTGTACATGCTAACCTCATGTCGACCGGCATCTATGAACTGGTTGCCATGTCAGAGCTGGCAAGGATCATGGTGATATTCGGGAGCAGCACAACGGGCTACCCCAAGGGCGGCTACGCACGCCTGGTTGAGGACATAGTCGGTGTGCTCAAAGCCAACGGTGGCGAGGTCCGGACCAATGCAAGAGTGGAGAGGATCCTCGTCGATGATGGCAGTGTCACCGGCGTCGCTACAAAAGACAGGGTCTACAAGGCCCCGATCGTGGTGAGCAATGCCGGCGTCCACCCTACGGTGCTCAAGCTAGTCGGGGAAGAGCACTTCGATAAGGGATATGTGAACTACGTAAAGGATATAGTTCCCAGCCTGGGATTCGCAAGCCAGCGCTACATTTTCAGCAAGCCGGTAATGGAGCACGGCGTATACATAGGCACATCCGAGGATAGCTTTTTAGACTCTGAGCGCCTCGAGAAGATGGCGGAGGGGAAGTTCCCCGAGGTCCTATCTTTTTATGGGGTAGTTCCATCAAACTTCGACCCTGATATGGCGCCTCCGGGCAAACAAATGCTAGTGCTCGGTACCTGGTGCTCACCCGACCCGAAGGCCAAAGAGATAAAGGCGCTGCAGAAGAAGGTGGACCAGCAATTCGAGGAGATGTTCCCTGAAGCGGTTCCCTACATCGAATCGAGGGAAGGATATATGGGCCCGGCTCAGGTAGCAACCCTGAGCAGGGATCCCGTCCTGCCTGGCCTGGGGGGTGAGGCTGTGGGCCTGGCGGTGACCGTAGGTTACTGCGGCAAGAACAAGCCATTAGCCAAATCGCCTATATCCGGGCTCTTCTACGTGGGACACGATGCAGGTGGCCGCGCCTTCCTCGGTACGCACCAGGCGGTGAGCTCCGGCTTGATGGTAGCACCGTTAGTACAAAAGTACTTTATTGAGAGAAAAGCGGTACACCGTCCACAACCATGAAACATACAGAAGGTAGATTCACTGGGCGCAAGGGCCTCAGCCTCTACTACCAGTGCTGGTTGCCAGCCACAGATCCCAAGGCGATCCTGCTAGTGGTCCACGGCTGGGCTGAGCACAGCGGACGATATACAAACCTGGTCAACTACTTCGTGCCCAAAGGCTATGTCATCTGTGCCCTTGACCATCGAGGGCACGGCAAGTCAGAAGGTCGGCGGGGCTATGTTGAGCGGTTCTCAGACTATCTGGACGACCTTAAAACATTCTTCGACATAGTGAGAAGTGAACACGGGGATACCAAGATTTTCCTTGTCGGCCATAGCATGGGAGCAATCATCGCTACTGCCTATACAGTTACAGTCTCTCATCAACAGGAGCTGGCCGGGCTCATAGTTTCTGGGGTAGGTGTTAAGCCAGGCTCTAGCCTTTCGTCCGCACTAATACCATTGGCTCGGATACTGTCTCTGCTGCTGCCGAGACTGGGTATAATGGTCCTCGACGCTTCTGCCATAAGCCAGGATAAGGCCGTCGTGGACGCCTACGTAAATGACCCACTGGTCTACCGGGGCAAGATCACCTGCCGTTTCGGTGCAGAGATGCTTGCGACACTGCGGAAACTGCCGTCCGAAATGCCAGAGATCAACCTGCCCATCCTGATTATGCACGGAACCGCTGACCGTTTGTGTGACCCAGAAGGAAGCCGGATTTTATATGAACGGGCCAACTCGAGAGACAAGACACTTAAGCTCTATGAGGGTTTCTATCACGAGATTTTCAATGAGCCAGGTCACAAGCAGGTGCTGGCTGACATGGAAGCGTGGTTAGCCGCTCGGATCTGATTGGACCGAAAGCTCCGAATCATCAGCAACCGGATATCTCATTCACGGCACGGTTTGCTGCCATGCTCGGCTCAGGTAGCTGCTGCCGAAGGGGTGCAAGGACTCATTAAGTAGGTCCTGGAGGAAAAAACTAATAAAATGAAGCAGTATATTCTTGCAATAGACCAAGGTACCACAGGCACCACTGCCCTTTTAGTTGATCGTAATGGCCAGGTGCAGGGGCGTGGTTACGCGCAGATTGACCAGTACTATCCACAGCCAGGTTGGGTTGAGCAGGACCCGGCAGACATATGGCAGAAAACTTTACAGGCGATAGAACAGGCAAAGCGCAGTGCGAGCGCTAGCGATGCACATATTGCAGGCATTGGCATCGCCAACCAGCGCGAGACTACACTACTGATCAATAGAGAAACAGGTGAAGCGATAGGGCGTGCCATTGTATGGCAGTGCCGCCGGACAGCGCCCATGTGTGACGAACTCAGAAGCCGCGGTCTGGCGGAAATGATACGTGCTAAGACAGGCCTGGTGCTGGACGCATACTTCTCGGGAACGAAGCTAGAGTGGATGTTGAGTAAAATTGAGGGCGTTCGTCAACTCGCTGAACAGGGCAGAGCACTATTTGCTAATGTTGACACTTGGCTCGTCTGGAAACTTACCAGCGGGGCAGTCCATGCCACCGATGTTTCCAATGCATCGCGCACCATGTTCTTCAACCTCGATACATTAGATTGGGATGATGACCTGCTCCAACTATTCAGGATTCCTCGATCTATGCTCCCCGAGGTTAAACCCTCCAGTGGTGTTCTAGGCTATACCCCCGGTGGTATTCCAGTTGCTGGTGTAGCTGGTGACCAGCAAGCTGCCCTTTTCGGCCAAGCTTGTTTTGAACCGGGCATGGTCAAAGTCACCCTCGGCACTGGTGCATTCGTGCTAATGAACATTGGAAAGGAGCCGGCACATTCGAAGCACGGCTTGATAACCACCGTAGCCTGGGGCACAGATGGCACTGTGGAGTATGCGCTAGAAGGCAGCATTTTTGTTGCGGGAGCCGTTATCCAATGGCTGCGCGATGAACTGGGGATAATCGCTGATGAGGCGGAATCAGAGGAGCTAGCAAACAAGGTAGAGGATACAGGTGGAGTCTACTTCGTGCCTGCCTTCGTAGGGCTAGGGGCACCGCACTGGGACATGTACGCGAGGGGTACCATCATAGGCTTGACACGAGGCACTCGCAGGTGTCACCTGGTGAGAGCGGCTTTGGAATCCATCGCCTACCAGGTATGTGATGTGGTAA
This sequence comes from Dehalococcoidia bacterium, assembly GCA_023129355.1. GTDB lineage: Bacteria > Chloroflexota > Dehalococcoidia > E44-bin15 > E44-bin15 > E29-bin15. The sequence goes on from JAGMCC010000040.1 coordinate 5,200, forward strand.
GAGCTATGAAAGCCGATTCAGGGCTGAGGCCAACCGAGATACGTGTGGACGGGGGGGCCGCCGCCAACAACTTCTTGGCCCAGTTCCAGGCCGATATGCTTGGCGTGAAGCTATCGCGGCCTCGATCGGTGGAGACTACAGCGCTGGGAGCAGCGTATCTGGCTGGGCTGGCAGTCGGGTTTTGGAAAGACCGTTCTGAGGTGGCGTTGCTTCGGGAGGTGGGTCAGTTCTTCATACCTGACGCGGAGCGGGAAAGACGGGAAGCTCTTTACCGGGATTGGCGCAGGGCTCTGAGACGCTCTAAACGGTGGCTGAGATAACGCCAATCATTATGAAGAGGGACTTCGATGCCGTTGCATCGGAGACCTTCGACCTCATCGTGGTAAGAGGGGGTATCATCGCCGCAGGTATTACCCGGGATGCTGCCCTCCACGGCTTCCGTGCCTTGCTTCCAGAGAAGGATGATTTCGCCTCAGCCATGAACCATCTGCTCTTCCCGGCTCATTCACGGGGGCTTGCGCTACCTGCAGCGGCTTGAGTTCAGTCTGGTGTGTCAAAGACCAGATCGATATGGAGGATGTGAGACGTTAAGTGCTGTGGGGGTATCAGGTGATCGACAGGTTTGACGCCGTGGATGAAGAGAAGAGTTGAATTTAGCAACGAGTGGTGCTATTGTGCGGAAAGCTCCATTGGTAGCACAATGTGGCGGGAGCGAAGGCAAATGGCCAAGTACATAATCGCCCATGACGTGGGGACCAGCGTGAACAAGGCAGTTCTGGTAGACACAGAGGGACAGGTGCACGGCAAATGCTCCGAGCCTTACCGGGTCTACTATCCGAAGGCTGATTGGGCTGAGCAGGAGCCCGAGGATTGGTGGAACGCGGTAACGCGAACCACTAGGCGTCTTCTGGAAGAGACGGGTGTGTCCCCAAGTAATGTTTTGTGCGTTACGTATAGCACGCAGATGCTTGGTATTGTGCCGATTGATTCAGAAGGGATACTGCTCAGGCGCGCAATAATCTGGCTTGACAACAGGGCATGTAAACAGGCGCAGAGAGTGATGAGAAAGTTCATTAACGCTCATGTCTTCGCACTGTTTGCAGGCGCCACTTTGTGTGGAAAGGATGGCATACCGAAATTGCTCTGGCTCAAAACGGAAGAGCCCGATATATACCACAAGATGCATTGTTTCCTTGATGTCAACGGCTACCTTGTTTATCGGAGCACCGGTAACATGATTATGGAGTGGACGGGCGCATCCGTCTTTGGAATTAACCTCAGGAAGAAGACGTGGCTCAAGGGCATCTTCCGTTATATTGGGCTTGACCCGGAGAAGTTCCCCCCTCTGGTGCGGTCCGTTGATCAGGTTGGAGTTCTGTCGAGAGGGGCGGCCAGCGAGTTTGGGCTGCTGGAAGGGACGCCGGTCATGGCTGGTGCAGGAGATGCTCCCTGTGCTGCTGTTGGATCCGGCGCGGTTGGTGAAAGTGAAGGGCACGTCTATCTTGGCACATCTGGCTGGGTAGCAGTGGTCACAGAACGTACACCGCGGGGCAAATGCGGAGCAGCGACCATACATTCGGCAGACCCAAACAAGGCGTTCTTGTTTGCTGAAACTGAAACTGCCGGGGCTTGTCTTCAATGGATAGGTGATGAGCTATACAGGTCGGAGAAAATAGATCCCAAGATTCCTGACATCTATGCCTTTATGGACGAGAAAGTTGCCGAGATCCCCACCGGTTCTGACTATTTGATTTTCACGCCATGGATGTATGGGGAGAGAGCTCCCATAGGGGATTGTAACGTTCGCTCTAGTTTTCTAAATCTGAGTGCTAACCATACCCGCGAGCATTTGCTCCGTGCTGTCTACGAGGGCGTGGCCTATAACATCAGATGGATCGTGGAAATAGTGGAGAAACAATTCAAGTTTCCCCTTCCAAGGCTACGGGTCATAGGCGGGGGGGCGAGGAGCGCCCCCTGGATGCAGATTCTAGCAGATGTGACCCAAAAGAAGGTTGAGGCTGTCCGTGACCCTCAGGAAGCCGGAGCGGTGGGGGCAGCGCTAATAGCAGCAGTAGGTCTCGGGATATATCCCAGTTTCGAGGCTCTGAAAAATGTGGTGAGAGTGGAGAGGGTATTTGAGCCTCAAGAGGAAAACCGCCAGATCTACGATTCACTTTTCCATTCATACCAGGATGCATACGGAAGCCTGCGACGTTTCTACAGACGACTAAACGAGAAGAGGTTGAACGTAGCAAGTTTATGTAAGGAGGTGTCTAAGTGAATACGGAGGAAATCCTAGGGCTCCCTTTGGCATTGCCTGATGGAGTGGATTACGATGAATACCTTATCGCTACCTATCTGGCGTCTTTCCCGGCAGAAGTCCCTATCCCGTTGCTATCTATGGCTCTTGCTGTAGAGCAGAGCACAGGCACCTGGGTAGCCGTTCCAGGCGAGACTCCGGAAGTGCGCCGACGTCACGTTGCCAAGGTACTGGGCGTATATGAGTTGCCGGATTACGAGTTTAGCGTGCCTCCGTCTGTGGAAACCAGGAACTGGGTTATCCAGGTAGCCTATCCCGAGATCAACATAGGCGCACAGATACCAATGCTTTTAACATCTGTGGTGGGGAACATTTCAATGGGTGGGAATATCAAGCTGCTGGACATCCGATTCCCCGAGAAATATGTCGCAGGTTTCAAGGGACCGAAATTTGGCATCGGAGGCGTTAGAGAACTCCTGGGAATCCCGGAACGACCCTTGCTCAACAACATGATAAAGCCGTGCACAGGTTATCCCCTGGAGGTTGGAGCAGACCTGTTCAGGCAAGCGGCTATGGGGGGATGTGACATCATCAAGGATGATGAATTGATAGCCGACGCTCCATTCAATTCTGTAGAGGGTCGAGTCAAACGATACATGGAGATCGAGAAACAGGTCTACGAGGAAACAGGTGAACACACGCTGTACACTGTGAACATAACGGATAAGGTACCAAAGGTTTTCGACAATGCCAGGCGAGCGGTAGAGTTGGGATGCAATGCGCTGATGATTAACTACCTGGCTGTTGGATTGCCCGTTATGCAGGCTCTGGGGGAGGATCCGAACATAAACGTGCCTATTCTTGCCCATATGGACGTTGCCGGCGCTATGTATATGTCACCTTTGCATGGCATGAGTTCTCACATTGTGCTGGGGAAGTTACCGCGCCTTGCCGGGGCTGATGTGGTTGTCATACCTGCACCCTACGGGAAGGCTCCGGTAATTCCAGACAAATTCAAGAATGTTGCCAAGAATCTGACGTTCCCACTGTACCAACTAAAACCGACCTTCCCCATGCCATCAGGTGGAATCACACCATCTATGGTACCAAAAGCAGTAGGGGACCTTGGAACCGACATCGTAATAGGTTCAGGGGGCGGGATTCATGCCCATCCACAAGGTCCAATTGCCGGGGGTAAAGCATTCCGACAGGCGATCGATGCAACAGTGCAGGGAATTCCGTTAGAAGAGTATGCCAAGGAGCACCCGGAGTTGGAGGTTGTATTGAAGCAGTGGGCTGACCCGTTTGGGAAAGGCATTGCGTTTTAGACGGGAAAGGAGAGCGTAATGTCAAAGGTTACTATATTGGGGGGATGTGGAGTGGTCGGCAGTATAGCCACTGAAACGCTCGTTTCGAGCGGGGTATTCTCTGAGGTGGTAATTGCTGACATTGAGATCAGACAGGCGAGGAGAACGGTCGAGCGGCTGGGAACAGGTAATGTTTCAGCGGTTAAACTTGATGCGGCAAGTCCTCAGAGCATAAGTAACGCTATTGTCGGCTCATCGGTTGTTCTAAACTGTGTCGGCCCTTTCTATAAGTATGGACCCATCATAATGAAGGCAGTGATCGAGTCCAAAGTCAACTATGTCGACGTCTGCGACGATTTTGATGCCACCGAGAAACTCCTTGCCATGGATAGGGATGCGAGGAAAGCTGGCATTTCAGCACTAGTCGGAATGGGCAGTTCCCCCG
>JAGMCC010000041.1 GCA_023129355.1 Dehalococcoidia bacterium
CAAGCTGCTCCTCCTGGTCGTCTATCACCGCAGCGAGTGCCTTCTCCACCTTGGCCCCATCATCAGGGCGCAATTTCCCCAGTTCGGCAAGCAGCGCAAACCTGCCCAGCGCCAGGGCGGCAGCAGCGCGAACCGATTCCTGGCGATCCTCCCTGAGCATGTTGATAAAAGTGTCGATAAGGGAGTGATTCTCATACTCCCACAAGCCCTCGATAGCCCTTACCCGTACAATCTCATCCGGGTCACGAAGACAGGCATGGAAGATGTCATCGAAGTTCAGCTTAGGGTCCTCCTCAGCAAGCTCCGCAAGCTGGCTTGCGATCTGCCTGCGCCTCTCAAAACCTATTTCAGCCCACGCCTCGAGAAACAGTGCCAGCTCCTCCTGGGATGTGGCTGAAAGGTTGGCTAGCTTTGAGGAAACCAGAGGTTTACTCTCATCGCTAAGCTCAGCCAGGTTTTTGGCAAAAGAGTCTAAGGACAACGGTGCCTCCCTATTTATCCCTTGCTGGCCACCGCCAGGCTGGGTAGATAAAGGGGCGGGGTCTTGAGCGCACCGCCCACCCATTTCGCTTCGCTACCGATAGCCACCAGCCCTTTCAGAACATCGTATATATTTCCCGAGACCATGGTATCCTTCACCCGCCCCACGATTTCTCCATTCTCCACCTTGTATCCCAGGAGGACGTTGCCGCTGAACTCGCCCCCCAAAACATTCCCCTGCTCCGCCCCGATGAGCATCTCGATAACCAGCCCCTCCTTTATGTCTCGGATCATGTCCTCAAAGGGGGTGTCCCCCTCTTCAATCACCAGGGCGCTCACCGACGGGGTGGGCATGCCACCCCGTGCCCTGCTGGCGCTGCCCGTGCTCTTGGCACCAGCAATGGCCGCAGTTTGCAGATCATAGAGGAAGCCAGCCACCACTCCCCTCGCGATAAGGGCTGTACTCTGGCTGGGCACCCCCTCATCGTCGCTGGGGCGGCTGGCGGGGCAATAGTTTATGGTCGCATCGTCCCACAAGGAGAGCCTTTCATCGAAGAGAAGCTCCCCTTGTTTTCCTACCAGTGGTGATGCCCCCTCCACCACAATCTTCCCGTTAACCGCGAGCGCCAGGGGTGTAAGCAGAGCGCTTCTTACCCCTTTAGGGGTCAAAATCACCGGAAATTTCCCTGTTGGTACTGAGGCGGGCCGCTTCGCCAACTCCAATTGCTCGATCACCGCGTCGGCCATTTCTCGAAACTCCCTTATCGGGTTACAGGAGCTGTCGCTCTCGCCGACGAAGAGCATGTCCGTATCTCGAATCAATGTCCCTTCGATACCGATGGTAAAGAAGCTCTTACGGTAGCTGGCCTCGCCGCCGCGGGAGTTCAGGATGTGCACCGTGCCCTCGCTCTTGGCCACCCCTGCCTCGCAGACCAGCTCCGGGGTGTGGCTTAGCACCCTGTCGATCAGCGCTTTGCCCATTTCGACCATATGCTCTATAGCTACTGACTCCACATCAGGGTCAAAGACCTCGATTTGAGGGTAGGCCTGCGCTGTGGGAAGGGCGAATTTTGCCTCGGCGCCGAACTGGGCGGTTTCCACCGCCATATCCACCAGCGCCTGAGGGTCATCGAGCCTGGTGGTGGTGGAGAAACCGATTTTTCCGTCCTTGATAATGCGCAGGGAGACAGAAGTAGACTCGCTGGTCTCCAGCATCTTCAGGCGGTTGGCTTCAAAGCCAACAGGGGTCTCCTTGGACGAGACCAGGAAGACCTCCGCCTCCTCAGCCACCTTTTTGGCTAGCTTCAGGATATTTTCCAAAATTCACCCTCCCCAAGCAGGGAAAATAAAAACTTTTACCACTCTTGGCAATATGCCTTAAAGGTTTGGTAGTGAAAGAAGCCTTTTACCCGTTATTAGATGCCATTCCAAGACCATGCCATTTTTGACTACTTGGTCGCCATAATACCCTAATCCTGCCTTGGAAATTTTGCTCTGTTATCCGGTAAGTCTCAAACCACATTGCATGATCTTCCTCTTCAATCAGAGTCATATCTTTCGGCGCTGACCACGGCGGCAGGTCGCTGAAAGACGCCGTATGTTGTGCGAAAGGTGATTTACTAAACATAGGTTTCTTTCCTCTCTCAAAACGCAATTCTAAAACTAAGTTCCGTATTAATCCATGGCTTCCAATAACCTCCGCTTGATTATAAGCAGATTCATTGATATCGCCTCTAGGGCCAGGCGGTTCTAATGCCTCTTCATTTGTTGCATAAGCCTTTGGAATTCCCCAAGCATACTGATATTGAATCGTATCTCCATTCTTAAATTCTTGGGGATTACCATCTTTGTCAACAAAACCTGCATCGAAATAAATCTTCCCCTCTTTCTCTTCCTTTAACTCTATGCGCAACGGAGTCTCCATTTTTTTCTGATTACGATATCTAAATAGCCCTTGTAGGAAAGGCTTTTCTCGCCTCTCTTCTATTGATGAAGCAATCATCTCGGAAAAAGGTGGCATGGTTATTCTGCTATGCCAAATTTCATGCTCAATTTGCCCTCCAAATTCGATATTAAATCTCTCGGAGTCGTGAATCACCATTTTATTGATGTTTTGGACAGTAACATTTCCGTTTCTGTATATGGTATATATCTTATATAATCGCTGTTGGCTATATGGCAATTGCAATAGCATCAGTTGAGATATTCTAGGACTGCCTGAAGTAATGAATTCGGGTATCTGTTTAAGGTAATCTATAAATTTAGATTTATCTTCTTCAAGCTTATCGCGCCTAAATGGTACTAGCTCTAAGCCTCCGATAGTGATTAATGCTAAATCCTGCGGATCAATACCTTCCTCGTAGAATCCCGCAATTAGTTTGTTCGTATTGTAATAGAATCCAATAGCACAAGCACATTCGCAAAGTACAAATTGAGATGGAAACCACTTTTTTAGACTCTCGTCATACAATCTTTTTGTAAAAATTCCTATTACGCCACTACTATCAGCGATATCAGCTAGTATCTTATCCGAAATTGGGCCCGGAGCAGGCTTGGAACCGGTTAAGACTTCAAAGCTTAGCGGTCGTTTTTTCATCAAACGAATAAACCAGTTAGCCACCTCAATGTCGCTCATGCCCTTTTCTGCTTGGGTGTCTTCTTCAAAAGAATGTGCAACAAATAGCTTGAGTTTCCGTGCCATAACTCAATCACCCCTTTCTGAAATGGCATCTAAGAGCAGTATATATAAACCCAGGGTTTGCCTAATCTGCTCTGGACTGTCATATTGTACCAGCTGAAAAAGATACTGCCTCACCTCCCTCCCACCAGGCACTTCTGAATACGGATGTGGGGGCTGCCGTTGGAGACGGGGAGTGGGGATTGCGCCCCTTTGCCACAGCCGCCGCCCTGGTTCATCTCCAGGTCATTACCGATGGCATCGATGTTCTCCAGGGTGGTGAATACATTGCCGGTGAGCACTACCGGTCGCAGTAGCTCCTCCACCCTACCATTTCTTATCATGTAGGCCTCGCCGGCGGAGAAGGTGAACATCTCCATTGAGGTCATCCCGCCATACCAGTTCTTCACATAGACCCCCTCCTTGATGTCAGCGATCATCTCCTCGAAGGAGACGTTCTGGGGCTCGATGAGGGTGTTGGTCATGCGAACAATAGGGGGGTGGCGATAATTTAGCGCTCGGGCATTCCCGGTGGGTTCTTCGCCCATCTTGGCTGCCGTTTGCCGAGAATGAAGCCGCCCTACCAGCACCCCCTCCTTAATAAGATAGGTCCTGGTGGCAGGCACGCCCTCATCGTCATATTTGTAGCTGCCCCGGAGCCCGGGGATAGCGGCGCCATCGACGATGTTGAGGTGCTTACCCCCGAACCTTCTGCCCAAAACCATGATATCCTTCAGGCGGTCGTTTTTATAGACGAAATCTGATTCGGAGAGGTGCCCGAAGGCCTCATGTGCGAAAACCCCGGCAAGTACCGGGTCCAGCACCACAGTATATTCCCCCCCCTTGAACTGGGGCGCGGAGAGCAGCGCTACGGCGCGCTGGGCCGCTTCCTTTACCTCTTGATGAAGCCCTTCTACAAAGCCAAAGTCGTCGCTTGAGCCCATGCTGAGCGCTACCTGCTGCACATCGCCATCCTGCCGGGCGATAACCATCAGGCGCACGCTGAGGTCTACCTTCGTCTGCTTGATATAGCTGCCCTCCGAATTGGCGAAGATGACCGATCTCCTGCTATCCCCATAGGCGATCACAGAGGTCTGAATCTTGGGAGTGTCCCAGATGATCTCGTTATACTCATCGAGGAGGCCTTTCTTTCGAGCCAGTGGGACGGCTCCTGGGTCCTTTTTTATCTTTGGCGCTACCACGTCCACCACTGGAGCCACCGGGCTAAGCTTGCTCTCCTCCCCTTTTTCGAACTCCCCTGCCCTTCCCCTCCCCACCAACCTGGCCTGCTTCACCGCCAGTGCCACCTTTTCCCGCAGTCCGCTCAGCTCATTGAAGCTGACAAAGCCCCACCCTCCCTTCACCAGGGCGCGCGCATTCCCCCCCAGGCTGGTGCTGCGGCCAATATCCTCCAGTTCCCTACCCCGGTACTGGATGCGGCTCGCCTCCCTCTCCTCGATGCGAACCTCAATATAGTCGGAGTCCTGCCCCTTCAGGGCATCATGAATTTGCTGGCGTATCTCATCGATCCCTGCCAATAGTACCCCCTATCGTAGTAGTAGATTCAGTTTACAGAGGGAGCAGGTCTATTGTCAATGATTGGTCTGCATATTTATCCTGTGTTAGAATAGCTTAACCCGATTTACAGAGGAGAAAGGGTGGAAAATCTCGATCTGATTGTCCTGGTCATCGTTCTGGTTGCCGCCTTCATCGGGGGGATGATTGCCCGTCGCCTCGGGTTGCCGGTCATCCTGGGCTACCTTGTCGGCGGCATCGCTGTTGGTCCCTATGGATTCGGTTTGGTTGGTGATGTAGAGCAGATCAGAACCCTGGCGGAAATCGGGGTTGTTCTCCTCCTTTTCACCCTGGGTCTGGAGTTCTCCCTTAAAACGCTGAGGCAGATGGGCAAGGTTGCCATCGTGGGCGGCGGGGCTCAGATCCTCCTCACCACGGCGCTTGGGTTAGTGGTAGGTATATTGCTTCACTGGCCGCTGGAGGATGCGATCCTCTTTGGCTTTCTTATAGCCCTTTCCAGCACCATGATCGTGCTCAAGCTCCTTATGGAGCGGGGTGAGCTGGACACCGCTCACGGTCGCGTCATGATTGGCATTCTGCTGGTGCAGGACCTGGCGGTGATACCGATGATGGTGGTCCTACCTGTCATCGGAGAGCCAGGTTGGGCAGCGGAACTGGGCGAAGCAGCGCTTAAAGCAGTGCTTTTCTTGGGGGCGACGTTTGTTCTCGGGCTGTGGGTCCTGCCCCGGGTTATGAGGCGGGTAGCCGGGCTGCGCTCCCGGGAGCTTTTCCTGCTGGCAGTGTTTGGCCTATGCCTAGCAGTGGCCTTTGCCAGCGATTACTTCGGGATATCGCTGGCGTTGGGTGCTTTCGTAGCCGGGCTGTTGATAAGCGAGTCCGAGTATGCCCATCAGGCCCTCGCCGAGGTCATTCCACTGCGGGACATCTTTGCCACCCTCTTCTTTGTTTCCCTGGGCATGCTCATCGATCCGCGCTTCCTGGTGGATAATCTGGGGGCGGTTAGTGTCGTGGTGGTTGCGATTATCGGGGGTAAGTTCATCATCTGCTCCCTCATCCCCTGGCTCTTTGGCTATAGTGCCAAGACCACGCTCTACGTCGGTGCCGGGATGTTTCAGATCGGGGAGTTCAGCTTCGTATTAGCCGCTGCTGCCCTGGGCACGGGGGTTATGTCCAAATACCTCTACGACTTGACCTTAACCAGCGCGGTCATTACTATATTACTAACGCCCTTCGCCCTGGGAGCGGTATCCGCACTCTATAGGAGGCTCAGCCAGGGGGAAAGGTTCGCCAGGGTTTTGGCCGGTCGCACCGATCCCCAATTTGGCAGGGGTCTACAGCTTAGCAACCATGTAGTAATCTGCGGGCATGGTCTGGTGGGGCGAAATCTGGGGAGGGTTCTGGAGCGAAGGGGTTTTTCCCACCTGGTGATCGATATCGACCCCCGGGTCATAGATGCCCTGCGCGCCCTGGAGGTGCCCTGTATCTATGGCGATGCGAGCAACCCGGAGATACTCTCCCGGGCTTCCCTGGGCAAGGCAAAGGTGTTGGTGATCACCTTCCCCGACCCCATAGCTACAGAGCTGACGGTGAGGAACGCCTTGCGGATCAACCCCAAGCTGGATGTAGTGGCCCGGGTCCGCCTCGATGATGAGGCGGAGACGCTTCGCACCCTTGGCGTTGCCGAGTTGGTGCGCCCTGAGTTTGAAGCTGGTCTGGAGATCGTCCGCCACACCTTACATCGCTTTGGCCTAACCGGCCCTGAGATTCAGTATATTATCAACACCCTCAGGGAAGAGGGGCTGATCTAAATGGCGCAGGAGGCTCATTTGGCTCGCATTATCCTGGTCAGGCATGGGCAGACCGAGTGGAACAGGCAGGAGAGGTTTAGGGGGTGGGTAGACATCGATTTGGATGAGACCGGGCTAAGGCAGGCGGAGGCGGTGGCACCGCGGATCGCCCGATGGGAGGTGGCAGCTATCTACTCCAGCCCCCTGAGACGAGCCGTGGCCACTGCCCAGATTATCGCCAGCCGCCTCCGCCTCCCGGTAGTGCCGCTTGAGGGGATTAATGACATGAACTTCGGAATCTGGCAAGGGCTTTCCATCGGGGAGGTAAAGGAAAACTACCCTGAGCTCTTCGACCTCTGGCGTTATAGCCCCCAGAGGCTTGAGATTCCCCAGGGGGAAAGCCTGGAGGATGTCAGGAAGAGGGTGGTTGCTACCATCGATGACCTGACGGCGCGGCACGAAAGTGCGACGGTTGCCCTGGTGACTCACCGGGTGGTGTGTAAGGTGCTCCTTTGCCATCTTCTGGGCCTGGACAATTCCCATTTCTGGCAGATAGCGCAGGATGCTACGGCGATCAACCTTTTTGAAATAACAGAGGGAAAGGCGACCGTTACCTTGCTCAACGATACCTGCCATCTGAGGGCGCTATGACCATCGATGAGATCATCCAGCTTCTGGGGCAGGAGTATGGCCTCCCCCAGTGGCAACGGCAGCGCGACCCGCTCTCCGAGCTCATTGGGGCCATCCTTTCTCAAAACACCTCGGATGTGAACTCTCACCGAGCCTTTGATAGCCTCATCTCGACCTTCGGCACCTGGGATAGGGTGGCAGAGGCCAGCATTGGTGAGGTCGCTGAGGCTATCGCATGCGGCGGGCTGAGCCGGATTAAAGCGCCTCGGATCAAGGCGATCCTGGAGGGAATTCTGAATGATCATAGCTCCCTGGACCTGGGATTCCTTGGCGAGCTCCCGCTCCCTGAGGCCAGGGCATGGCTTCAAGCGCTGCCCGGGGTGGGACCGAAAACGGCGAGCTGCGTGCTCTTATTCTCTCTGGGAAGGCCGGTGCTGCCGGTAGACACCCATGTCTATCGGGTCTCACGACGCCTGGGGCTCATCGACTCCGGGGTATCGCCGGCGTGGGCGCACCAGCTACTGGAGGAGCTCGTGCCCGCTGAGGCGATCTATCAATTTCATCTCAATGTGCTGGCGCATGGCAGAGGGGTATGTCGGGCGCAGCGTCCCCGATGCCATGAGTGCGTGCTCCGGGAAGGGTGTGTACATGGAAAGGGAGCGATTTGAAAGATTGGTGACTGAGGCGATTGAAGGCTTGCCGCAGGAGTTCAGTGAGAGACTGGAGAACATCGCCATTGTAGTCCAGGATTGGCCGACCCGTGATCAGTTGGCTAGCGTCAGACTCAGGCATCGGGGGCAGCTTTTGGGCCTTTATGAAGGTATACCGCTGACCCGAGAGGGAAAAAGGCATGCGATGGTGGCACCGGATAAGATAACCATTTTTCAGAAGCCCATCGAAATGACGTATCGCTCCGACAGGGGAATAGTGCACGGGATTGCGGAGACAGTGCGCCACGAAATAGCTCATCACTTCGGGATCAGCGATGAAAGGCTCAGCGAGATAGCGCAGCGAAAGAGGAGAGCGAGGAGAAACCAACGTAATTTGAGGGAGGTATAATCATAATGATGGTCAAAGTGGGCATTATCAATGTTACAGGCTATGTAGGAATGGAGCTTGCCAGGATCCTTCATCAACATCCCCAGGTTGAGCTCGCCTCAATTACGGGGAGAAGCGCTGTAGGGCAGAGGCTGGTCGAGGTCCTGCCCCACCTTGCCGACATCGATCTAGTGATCGAGCCTGAGCTGGGGGATGTGACGCTGGTCTTCTCGGCTCTCCCCCACAAGACCAGCGCTGAGGCCGTGGCGGCAGCGCTGGAGCGGGGCATTAAGGTAATCGATGTCAGCGCCGACTTCAGACTCAGGGACACCAAAGAATACCAAAGATGGTATGACTTTTCCCACCCCGCACCGCAGCTTCTTGGCGAGGCGGTTTATGGCCTGCCAGAGCTAAATCGTCATCAGATAGCCTCAAGCCGCCTGGTGGCCAATCCCGGCTGTTACCCCACCGGCGCCATCCTGGCCCTGGCCCCCGCGCTTAAAGGGGGGCTGATCGAGCCAGACATTATCGTTGATGCCAAGTCCGGAGTCTCCGGAGCGGGGAGAACACTGAGCCTGGGGACCCATTTCGCCGAGGCGAACGAAAATGTCGCGGCCTATGCCCTTGAGGGGCACCGCCACCTGCCTGAGATCACCCAGGAGCTTAGCGGATTAAACCCGGAGCTTCCCCTCGCGGTAACCTTCGTGCCCCATCTCGTGCCGATGAGCCGGGGCATCCTCACCACCTGCTATGCCAAGCTTAAAGAGGGAGGGGAGGAGCAGGGGGAGCTTGAAAAAGGGATGGGGGAGCTCTATAGGGAGTTCTACCGGAGCGAGCCCTTCATCAGGGTCGTTGACGCCCCGCCCCAGACCAAGCAAACCCTGGGCACAAACCTCTGCCTTATCTACCCCACCATTGATTCGAGGACGCAGCGGCTCATTGTCGTTAGCTGCATCGACAACCTGGTAAAAGGCGGGGCCGGCCAGGCGGTGCAGAGTATGAACCTCATGCTTGGCCTCCCTGAAGTGACGGCGCTGGAGGGGTCTGCAGTTTACCC